>JAYVVU010000211.1:0-4205 GCA_043786755.1 Actinomycetota bacterium | reverse complement strand
CTCCTAATAGCACCGCTCACGGATCAGCTAGATGGAATGATCGTCGGTAGCCGGATCCAACCGCCTGGAAGGCAGCTAACCCCCAATCGTCAACAGATATTGACGATTGGGGTGTTCGCCCTAGGCTGTCCAAGTGGACATCGAGCCTGCAGCACGCAAGCACGGCGTCCACGACGAAGACATGTTCCACGCTGTTCGACATCACTGGCGAGCCTTCGAGACCAACGATCCAGCCGTCACCATGTTCATCGGCCTTCCACGGCCGGCGAACCGCTTGAGGTAGGTGTGGTGGAGGACAATGCGGGAGTGGCAGTGATCATGCGATGCCAGCGAGAGCGAAATTCCTGAAGGGATGGTGGAAGAAGTGACCACAACACGATTTGCACGAGCAAAGGCTCTGGAGGAATGGGCCGACAATGTCGACGCGGGAGACCTCGTTGTCGCTAACACAGAATCACTTCGTGCGATTGCCGAACTCGCCGAGCACCGCATTGAACTCGATGCGGCCTTGGTCGAGGCGATTCGATCCGCACGTCACGCTGATCGGTCGTGGTCCGAAATCGGCGCGATGTTGGGCGTCTCGAAGCAGGCCGCTCAGCGGAAGTACGCCAAGGTCACTGTCTAAACGGTCGCGCCTACTTGTCGATCTGCTCGCCGAGACTCAATATCGAGTTGGCTCGACGCCAACCACCACCAGCAACCTGATCAACTCTTAATAGCACCCCTAAGAAAGTCTCCGCCGGATGTGTGGGTGGTATTTCGGCAGTGTCTCGCCGGTTAGGGTCGACAAGATGGTGCGACCGTCGGCGTACGCAACGTCGCTCGCGCTGCGGCCGTTCTCGTCTTGTTAAGGATCATCATGGAGACTGCTTCAAAGGGTGCTCTGGGCGGCATCGGGAACACTCCGCTCGTCGAACTTGTGCGCGTTGTGCCACCTGGTTCGGCGCGCGTGCTGGTCAAGCTCGAGTTCGCCAATCCCACTGGAAGCATGAAAGATCGCATGGCGCGCACGGCCATCGGAGGTGCCATTCGCGACGGACGCCTGAAGCCGGGCGACACCGTTGTCGAATACACCGCCGGTACCACCGGTGTTTCGCTCGCCTTCGTGTGCGCGGCGCTTGACTATCGGCTCCACATCGTTTTCTCCGATGCCTTCAGTCGCGAAAAGCACCTGATGATGCGGGCGTTCGGCGCGACGGTTGAAGAGGTGCCGAGTGACGGTGGCCAGATCAACGAAGCCCTGATCAAGAGCATGATTGTGCGCGCTGGCGAAGTGGCGTCCGCCCCGGGCCATTGGTGGTGTGATCAGTTGAACAATCACGACGCGATTGTGGGTTACGAGTCGCTCGGCGAGGAGATCTGGACACAGACCGGCGGCCGGATCGACGCGTTCGTGCACGCGGTCGCGACGGCACACTCGATTCACGGTGCCGCCAGTGCGATTCGCGCGCACGGAGTGAAGTTGCATGTGACTGCCGTGGAGCCGGCAGAGTCACCGGTGCTCTCAGGCGGTCACAACGGCTCGCACAGAATCGAAGGGATCGGCATCGGGTTTATTCCTCCACTCTGGAAGCCCGATGAGGTCGACGAGATTCAGACCGTCAGTTCGAGTGACGCCATCACGATGGCTAGGCGACTCACTCGCGAGGAAGGGTTGTTCGCTGGTGTCTCGTCGGGTGCCAACGTCGTTGCCGCACTGCGCGTCGCCGAACGTCTTGGGTCCGACGCCACGGTGGTCACGATCCTGTGCGACTCCGGTCTTCGCTACCTGTCCACAGAGCTCTACCGCGAGAGTTGATGCGTGCGACCGGCGTTAACCGATCGAACCAAGCGGCTCCGAGCCGTGGTACTGACACCATTTCCATCCGTGCCCGTTACGAATCAATACGCCGGTCACCCTGTAGGGGCGTTCACTCGTATCTCCATTGGCCTGAACCGTTTGCCATGGTGCATCAGCGATCAGCCAGGCTACATCGTCGACGACAGACAATCGACGTTCGGCCCAGCGCCAGCCATGAGCGGTTTGTCGGGAAGTGAGCGCGGCAAGGCACGACCTCACCGCTTGCGGTCCGATGAACCCCTCACCAGATGCCGACCCGAGTATCGCCACGTCGTCTCGGTCGAGCGCCCAAACGGCTTCAGCGGCATCCCGATCTCGAGTCTTGAGCGCGGTGTCGAAAGCGTCGACCGCGGCGAGTACATCTTCAGTGATTGTCACGCAACCATCTTGGTACCTTGCGCAGCTCACTACACGGCATTACCCGGAGTAGCTAGCTCAACGCTGTCAAAGTATGTGTCGCATTGGGAACGCAACACGATGGGACGCCTCACTCCGCGAAACGAGACCAGCAACCTGAGGTCGGTTGGACTGTTACGTGTGGATTGGGCCTTGGCCGTCGCGTAGGGACGGGGCTGATCTGCCGGTTCGGTTGGAGATGATCTCGGCGCAGATTGATACGGCTGTCTCTTCTGGTGTGCGCGCACCTAGGTCTAATCCGATCGGCGCCATCAATCTGTTCAGCCGCGGCTCATCCGTTACTCCCGCGGCGGCCAGACGCTCTAGGCGTTTCGCATGTGTGCCGCGGCTGCCCATCACGCCGATGTATCCGACCTGTGTTTCCAACGCAGCTACTACCGCAGGCACATCGAACTTCGCGTCGTGCGTGAGGATGCACACCGCGTCTCGCTTGCCGAGGCTGTGCCCGCGTTCGGCGAACACGGGTTGTGGCCACGAGACGATTACTTCGTCAGCCATCGGGAAACGACGGCGCGTTGCGAACGTCTCGCGTGCATCGCACACGGTCACGCGATAGCCGAGAACCTTGGCCACTCGCGCGAGCGCGGCGGTGAAGTCGACCGCGCCGAAGATCCACATCTGCGGTGGTGGCGCCCAACTCTCGATGAACACCCTGACCTCTGGCGTGCCGACCAAGTCTTCCGGCGTCGTCTCGCCGTTGAGGCCGTAGTGACGCACACCGCTGCGCGCCGCTTCCAACTCGGCCGTTGCATCGCGTGCGGCGATGCGGTCGAGTTCGGAACTGCCGAGCGAGCCAAGTGGCGCAGCACCCGGGCTCACCAGCAGCTTGCGGCCAATCGCCCCTTCGACGCCAGTGGCATCGATCACCGTGATCATCGCGACTGGCCGTCCAGCGCGCAAGTGCTCTGAGAGGACTTCGAAGAGCGTCATCGAGCACTCACCAATCGAGTGGTTCGATGAACAGGCGAATCGTTCCGCCACACGTCAGACCAACTGCAAATGCTTCGTCGTCGCTGTAACCGAACGTCACGACGCGCGGCGAGGCTTCGCCGCGCAGGATCGCCAGCGCCTCGCCAACTACGGCGCCTTCGACGCAGCCGCCGCTGACACTGCCGGAAACTTCGCCATGGTCGTTGACGGCCATCGCTGCGCCTGGTTCGCGTGGTCCGGAGCCCTCGATGTCGACGACGCGCGCAACGGCGACGCGCGACCCGGAAGCCAGCCAGCGATCGATGTCGTTGAGCAACTCCTTCATGCCGACACCGGCGCCTTGCGTCGGCCGCGCGACGACGCACCGGAGATCACCTGCGACAACTCTTCCATCGCAGCCAGGCTATGGCCCTCGACGAAAGCATCGACGTAGGGGAGTGCTGCCGCCATACCGCGCGCGAGTGGGGCGTAACCGGGCGTGACCTTCAAGGGGTTGACCCACACCGTCTGGTAGCTGATGCGTTGCAGACGCTGCATCTGTTCGGCGAGCACCTCTGGGCCGCCTCGGTCCCAGCCGTCGCTGAGGATCACGACGATGGCGCCGCGCGCCATGCCGCGCACACCCCAATCGTCGTTGAACGTGCGCAGGCATTCGCCCAGGCGTGTGCCGCCACTCCAATCCTGCACACGCCGGCTTGCCTGTGCGAGTGCCAGGTCGGGATCACGGCTGTTGAGTTCCTTCGTCATACGGGTCAGACGCGTGCCAATCGCGAAGGCCTCGACGCGCTGTCGACCCGACACAGCTGCCTGGACAAAGCGGAGCATTGCCCGCGCGTACGGCTCCATCGATCCGGAGATATCGAGTAGGAGCACCAAACGACGCAACCGCTCGCCTGGCTCGCGCCACTGGCGACGAATCGGTTCGCCGCCGGCCCGCAACGATGCGCGCAGTGTCGCGTGTAGGTCGGGGCGCTGTCCGCGACGCGACGTGTGGTAGCGGAAGGATCGGCGAGGCGGC
>JAYVVU010000210.1:0-4220 GCA_043786755.1 Actinomycetota bacterium | reverse complement strand
CCGCCGCGGCGTCGGGAGTCGTGTTGTTGTAGAGAAGATTGGAGGCAGTGATCGAGAAGTGCGGCGAGCCTGCCGCTACTGCCGGCGGATCGGTGTTGAACACGATTGGGAAACTCAGCACCATCAGCGTCATGAGTGGAACGACAGCCGCGATGGCCAGTGCGTGTCGTCGACAAAGGCAGGCGGCGAGTCCGATCGGTGCTGCGCAGATCAGGACGAACGGCGTCAGGGCTTGGAACGAAACAATCGTCCGGCGGTCGTCGATGCCGAACCATTGAGTCGCGCACAAGCCAAACATCGGCGCCAGCGCGACCCATCCGAGCGCGTGAAGACTTCTCGAGACCGAACTGGGCATTGGGGTCTATCCGATCACAGTTATTCACGCTGGTGTGATCGGGCCACCGTCGTACTGTTTGCGCTCGTGAATATTGACTGCCCACCGGGCTACACCAGCCGAGGTTATGGAGGTCCGGCGGACCACGCGGCGATGGCCGCTGTGTTGACCGCGTTTCATCTCTCCTCGGGCGATGGAACGCTCGTGACTACCGAGCAAATCGACCTCAGCTACTCGCATATTCCGGCAGCGGATTTGGAGCGCAACTTTGTCATCATCGAACACGATGTCGATGGCGTCGTTGGTTACGGTCGCACGGGTAGCGACGACACTCCCGAGGGCCACGTCCACTACTGGATCGCACCGCTCTACGACGCGCATCTTGCGCAACCGCTGTTCACGGCACTGATCGCAGGGCTAGAGCACCGCGCCGTCGAACGGGCCGCTGAACGGCCCGCGCTCACCCACCTCATCAGAGGCACCCTGCCTCATCCAGGGCCAGACAATCCGGTGCATGGAACGGCGGTGGCCTGGTTGCAGGAAGCCGGCTATCGAGTGTCGCGGTTTTTCGCATCGATGGTTCGCCCCAATCTCGACGACATCCTCGAGCTCGCGCTTCCAGCCGACGTGGAAGTGCGCCCGGTATCGGCAGATCAGAAGCGAGCGATCTGGGAAGCCGAGACTGACGCGTTCGCCGGCAGCTTTGGCGAGCAGCAACCCGCCGAGGAACACTGGCTGCAGTTTCGTGACGACCCAATCGCTGATCCGACGATGTGGAAGGTTGCGTGGGCTGGGGATCGCATCGTTGGTTCGATTCGGAGTTACATCAACGAGGAGGAGAACGAGACGCTCGGTCGGCTGCGCGGCTACACGGAGCACATCTCGACTCACCGCGACTGGCGGGGGCGCGGTCTCGCGAGTGCGCTGCTCGCTCTCAGCCTGCGTGAGGTGCGCGATCGCGGAATGACGGAAGCAGCATTGGGAGTGGACACCGAGAATCCGGCGAACGCCTTTGGGATCTACGAGCGACATGGCTTTCAACTCACCGCCTACGAGGCTGTTCTCGACAAGCCGGTGATTCTGTAGCGTCAACAGAGTGAGCACAGACAACGACATCTACCACGAGGGCAATCGTCGGCTGCAGGATGAGTTCGACAGTCGGCGCATCGCCGATCGACTGCAGAAGGTGACCCTGCACGATCAGTTCTGGGCTGGCGACGTCACGTTCATCGAGGAAGCCGACATGTTCTTTCTCGCGACAGCCGACGACGACGGTTGGCCCGATGTTTCCTACAAGGGCGGGATGCCGGGCTTTGTGCGCGTCACATCGAACAACGAGTTGTCATTTCCGTCGTACGACGGCAACGGCATGTTTAAGAGCCTGGGGAATGTGCTCCTCAATCCGAAGGTCGGCTTGCTCTTCATCAACTTCGCGAAACCGAACCGCATGCGCATTCAGGGCACCGCCTCGGTCAGCGAGGACGATCCGCTGTTGGAGTCGTTCCCGGGCGCGCAACTGATCGTGCGCGTGAAGGCCGAGCGCATCTTCCCCAATTGCCCGCGCTACATCCACAAGATGGAGCTGGTCGAACGATCGGTCTACGCACCGCGACCTGATTACGAACCGCCGGAACCGGAGTGGAAGCAGATGGAGATCTTCAGCGACGCGTTGCCGCGGAAGGGTCAAGCGGACCCAACCGGGTGAGGATCAAGCGATCGAGGTTTAACTCGCGTGCCTTGTCTCGCGCCGCCTGGTCGGTGGCATGCGCCCAGCCAGTCGTCTCGAAGGCTGGATTGTCGGCTGCGGCCGCTCGCGCCGCACTGATCTGCTCGGCCGCACGCGAGCTACTGAGGCGAACGTTTATCCCGTCCGCGTGGGTGCCCGCGATTGTGGCCAGGGCGATGCTGTTGACGCCGATGAGAATCGGTATCGGTGACCCTGCGAATGGGGGAAGCGCACGCAGCAATTCGATCTGACGAACCACCGCAGCGTGTCGATGCGCGAGCTTCGGAAACAACTGCATGCCCCGCTCGCGATGCTCGCGTGCCCACGGCGCGTCGGGCGCGGCGCCAGCACCGAGCCCAAGTCTGAGCCGACCGTTGCTGATTCGTTGCACCGTCGCTGCGGCAGCCGTGAGTACTGCAGGATGACGATTGGCGACATTGGCGACCATCGAGCCGACGCCGATCGTTGTGGTCGCGGCGGCCAAGGCTCCGAGCAGGGTGAAGCACTCCATCGCAGGGCGATCGCCGCCGAGCAGCGTTCCGTCGAAGTGATCGAAGACCCAGACCGTCGTACTGCCTTCGGCCTCGGCTTGTAAAACGGCGTCGCGCAACGCGGGCCACTCGTTGGTGGCCGAACTGTATTGAATATCGACGAGCACGTGCGGGCGGAGGGACTTGAACCCACACTCCTTGCGGAACAGGGACCTAAACCCTGCGCGTCTGCCAGTTTCGCCACGCCCGCGGCGATCCGAACAGCCTAAGCGTTGTGAGTCCGATCGTCACCGGAAGTAAACGTGACGGCAGTCGGCGACACCTGCGAGATGGTATGCCCGATTCGGAATCCACTGCTTGGGCTTAGTTCGATGCACGACTTCGCTTCCGTTGGACACCTCGATCGAACCGTTGACGAACTCGGCTACACGAAAGGTCAGCCCGAGAGCCGAGGTTGCGGCCCACAGAAGCGGCGCGGTCACGTTGATCGGCGCGACCGCCGTCGGCCACTGCTGCAGGGTGAGCCAATCCATCACGTGTGCGGCAACGGCGCGTCCGTCTAGCGCGCACACATCCGCCGTGTCTGCCGGGTGAATGAGGTTGCCGATCGCAAACACTCCGCGCTGTTCGGTGTGCCACGAATCGTCGACAATTGGACTCTTCGCGATCGGCAGCATCGGCAAGCCCGCGCTACGCGCAAGTTCATGATCGGGAATCCAGTCGCCAGTGAATACGACGGTGTCGCACGCGATACGCCTGCCGTCGGTGAGCACAACAGCCTCAACTCGGCGGCGGCCAACAATCTCGGCGATGTCGACGCCAGTGTGAATCGGCACCGTGTGTCGGCTGGCGGTGGCGAGCCGTAGCGCGGGGTAGGTCTGATGGCGGGGGAGCGCGGTCACCATCGCCGCGACCGCGCAGCCAGCGTGCTTGAGCGTGAGCACGGCGGAGAAGCTGACGTGCTCGGCGCCGACGACGACTGCCCGTGCGCCGACGCGTTGGTGATGAAGCGTCGTGAATTGCTGTAGCGATCCGGTGGTCAGCACACCCGGGGGTCGATCGCCCGGCACGAGGCGGGCGGCACGAGGCCGCTCGCGAACTCCCGTCGCAAGTATCACTGCGCGAGCGTGGACCTCTGCCGGACCGGTAGCACCGTTGGTGATCACGCGGCCATCGGCGAACGACTGAACGCTGCGACCGAGTTCGATCTCGACTCCCGCCTTCTCGGCGCGACGGATCAGTAGTGCTGCATAGCGCGGGCCGGTCGTCACGCGATGCAGGTCGCGCGCGCCGTACCCGAGGTGATCGGTGTGGCGTGGTATCCCGCCCGCAACAGGCTCGCGTTCGAACACGACGACGCGTCCGACGCCGCGACGACGCAACTCGATGGCTGCCGACAAGCCGGCGGGTCCGGCACCAACGATCGCGACCTCGGCCTCGGCGGTCATTGGTTGCCCATCCACTCGCTCATCGGTCGTCCCGAGGACTCGGCGGCGAGTGCACACACATTGGCTGCGCAGTAGAAACCCTGGCAGCGACCGGCGAGCACTCGCGTGCGTCGACGCAATCCGTCGATGTCACTTGCCGGAACTGTTGAGCCGATCGCCGCCCCGATCTCTTCGGTGGTCACACGTTCGCAGTGACAGATCACGGTGCCACCGCGCTGATA
>JAYVVU010000209.1:0-9647 GCA_043786755.1 Actinomycetota bacterium | reverse complement strand
CCACTCCCGACCGTGAAATGGGTCCCGTGAGGCCCGTACGGTCAGGAAAGTCGATGTCTGTCGCCATATCTGAGCACGACCACAAACGAGCACAGTTGCCCGCGAGACACGCCGCTTTGGTGCTCGCTGATGGCAACGTCTTTGAGGGTGAACTGATCGGTGCCGAGTTGCCGGCCGCCGGGGTTGCAAGCGGCGTCGCCAGTGGCGAAGTGGTGTTCAACACCGTTATGTCCGGGTACCAGGAAGTGATCACAGATCCGAGCTACGCAGGTCAGATCGTCACGTTCACTTATCCGCACATTGGTAACTACGGCACAAACGAACTAGATCGCGAAGCGACACGCCCGTTCTGTCGCGGCGTCATCGTGCGCGAGATGGCGCGGCGTCCAAGCAACTATCGCTCGGAGTCGTCGCTCGACGAAATGCTGCGTCGCTTCGGCGTTTGTGGCATCGCCGGCGTCGACACGCGCCGACTGACGCGCATCCTGCGCGACACCGGTGCAATGCCGGGAGCGTTCGGAACTGCAACGGAAGCCGAGTTGTTGGCAGCTGCGCGCGCCGAACCAGGCACCGATGGCATCGACCTGGTCGCATCGGTCACGACTGCGCAGCGCTACACAGTCGCTGCGCAAGCGAGTAGCCAACGCCGCGTTGTGGCTTTCGACTTCGGGATCAAGGCGACGATGCTGCGTCATCTCAGCGGTCTTGGCACGGTCGAGGTCGTGCCGGCCTCGACGTCGGCCGCCGATGTACTCGCACTCGCGCCCGATGGCGTGTTCCTCAGTAACGGTCCCGGCGATCCGGCGATGGTCGGCTACGCGGTCGACACCATCCGCGAACTATTGGGCAAGGTACCGATCTTCGGTATTTGCCTCGGCCATCAGCTGTTGTGTCGCGCGCTCGGGGGGGAGACCTTCAAGCTGCCCTTCGGCCACCACGGCGGCAACCATCCGGTGCGGCACGAAGCGACCGGTCGCGTTGAGATCACGAGCCAGAATCACAACTTCTGCGTCGACCCGGCGAGCCTGCGCGGTGTCGTCGAGGTCACGCACCTGAATCTCAACGACAACACCAACGAGGGGATCCGCGTGCTCGATGCGCCGGCGTTCGGTGTGCAGTATCACCCCGAAGCTGGGCCAGGGCCGCACGACAGTCGTTACCTGTTCGGCGCGTTCGCTGAACTGATGGATGCAAAATTGGATGCCAAGTGATGGATGCCAAGTAATGCCGCGGCGCACTGATCTGCACAGCATTCTGATCATCGGCTCTGGGCCGATCGTGATCGGGCAGGCCTGCGAGTTCGACTACTCCGGGACGCAAGCGTGCCGCGTACTAAAGGACGAAGGCTTCCGCGTCATCCTCGTCAACTCGAACCCGGCGACGATCATGACCGACCCCGACTTTGCGCACGCCACGTACGTCGAGCCGATCACGCCGGAAGTCGTGGCGCGGATTATCGAACGCGAGCGCCCCGACGCTGTGCTGCCAACTTTGGGCGGTCAGACCGGTCTTAATACGGCGATGGCACTTTTCGAACGCGGCCTGATCGGGGTGCCGGGAACCCCCGAGATGATCGGTGCGAACGCGGAGGCGATCTCGACCGCAGAAGATCGCGGCAAGTTCAAGCAAGCGATGATCGAGATCGGCCTCTCCGTGCCTGCCAGCGGCATCGCGCACACAATGGAACAAGCGCGTGAGGTCGTGGCCAGCGTCGGTTTGCCGTGCATCATCCGTCCCGCGTACATCCTCGGCGGGCGCGGCACGGGGATTGCGAGCACCGCTGCCGAGTTCGAAACTGCGGCAGCGCACGGCATTGCGTCGAGCCCGATAGGCGAGATTCTGATCGAGCGCAGCATCGCTGGTTGGAAAGAGTTCGAACTGGAAGTCATGCGCGATCGCGCGGATAACTGCGTGATCATCTGCAGCATCGAGAATGTCGATCCGATGGGTGTGCATACGGGCGACAGCATCACCGTGGCGCCGCAGCAAACGCTCAGTGACTTCGAGTATCAGCAAATGCGCGACGCCGCTTTTGCGTGCATTCGGCGCGTCGGTGTCGAGACCGGCGGTAGCAACGTGCAGTTCGCGGTCAATCCCGCGACAGGCGAGCAGGTCGTCATCGAGATGAACCCGCGCGTATCGCGCTCGAGCGCGCTGGCGTCGAAGGCAACGGGCTTCCCGATCGCCAAGATCGCTGCGAAATTGGCCGTCGGTTACACGCTCGACGAGATCACCAACGACATCACCGGCACTCCGGCGAGTTTCGAGCCCGCCATCGACTACGTCGTAACCAAGATCCCGCGCTGGGCATTCGAGAAGTTGCCTGGAACAACGGGTGTGTTGGGCACGCAGATGCAATCGGTCGGCGAAGTGATGAGCATTGGTCGCACGTTCCCAGAGAGTCTGCAGAAAGGACTGCGCTCGCTGGAACTCGGTCGCAACGGACTCGGTTGCGATGCGGCAGAAGCGCAACTGGCTACTGCGAGCGACGACGACTTGCTGGCAGCGATCGCGATCGCGACGCCGGATCGCATCTTCCAAGTCGGTGAGCTGCTGCGTCGCCGGGTCAGCGCCGAACGCATCTATGCCGCGTGTCGCATCGATCACTGGTTCCTAGATCAGATGAGCCAGATCGTCGAAGAACGAGCAGCGCTCGGCGGCATCGGATTTGGCGCGATCACGCCTCGCCAGTGGAAGCGCGCCAAGCAGTTCGGGTTCAGCGACGCGCAGTTGGGCTGGTTGTGGCAGGAACGTGAAGACACCGTACGTGCGGCCCGCGAGGCGGCTGGCGTATTCCCGACGTATAAGACGGTCGATACCTGCGCCGCCGAGTTCGCTGCCCAAACTCCGTATCACTACAGCGCTTGGGAGGACGAGAACGAGGTTCGGCCAAGCGATCGGCCGCGCGTGATCATCCTGGGCAGCGGTCCGAATCGCATTGGCCAAGGCATCGAGTTCGACTACTGCTGTGTTCACGCGTCGTTTGCGTTGCGCGAAGCGGGCTTCGAGACCGTGATGGTGAACTGCAACCCCGAGACCGTCTCCACCGACTACGACACCAGCGATCGCCTCTACTTCGAACCGCTGACGACCGAGGATGTGTTGAACGTGATCGCTGCCGAGACAGCTGCAGCCGGTGGCGTGGCACCGAAGGTCATCGTGTCGCTCGGCGGACAGACGCCGTTGAAGTTGTCGAGCCAGATTCCCGCGGAGCTGATCGCCGGCACGTCGTCGGCCTCCATTGATCTCGCCGAAGATCGCGAGAAGTGGAATTCGTTGTGCAACGACTTGCGCATTCCACAACCACCTGGTGGCACCGCCGTTGATCTGTCGACAGCACTTGCGATCGTCGACGACATCGGGTATCCGGTACTGGTACGACCGAGCTACGTGCTCGGCGGCCGCGCGATGCAGATCGTGCACGACGACCAACACTTAGCCGCTGCAATGAAGGAACTTGCCGGCTTCGGAAGCCTTGGTAAGGAAGGCGGGCTGTCGGCCGAGCGGCCAGTCCTCATCGATCGATTCTTGGAAGACGCGATCGAGGTTGATGTGGACGCGATTCGCGATCGCACCGGCGAGGTGTTGATCGGTGGCGTGATGGAACACGTCGAGGAAGCTGGCGTGCACAGTGGCGACTCAGCTTGCGCAATCCCGCCGCAGACTCTTCCCGGTTGGGTGGTGGAAGTGATCGGGCGTTACACGCGCGCGATTGCGAACTCGTTGGAAGTCTGCGGGCCGATCAACGTGCAGTTCGCAGTGTTGGGAACGACGGCGTTTGTGATCGAAGCAAACCCGCGTGCCAGTCGCACGGTTCCGTTCGTGGCGAAGGCGACGGGTGTGCAGTTGGCCAAGATCGCAAGCAGGGTGATGCTGGGTGCCACGTTGGCCGAGTTACGCGCGGAAGGTTTGGTGCGCGCGGCGAGCAACCACGGCCACGTTGCGGTTAAGGAAGCTGTGTTGCCGTTCAGTCGCTTCCCGGAAGTCGACACAGCGCTTGGGCCGGAGATGCGCAGCACTGGCGAGGTGATGGGCATCGACTCCACCTTCGGTCGCGCCTTCTTCAAGGCGCAGCTGGCTGCTGGCACGCTGCTGCCAACGGAGGGCACTGTCTTTCTCTCGCTCGCCGATGGCGATAAGCCGGCCGGGTTGGTCGTCGCGCAACGCCTGCGCGATCTGAAGTTGAACATCGCGACCACCAAAGGAACCGGCGAGTACCTCGGACGCTTCGGCATCACCGTCGATCAGGTCGTCGGCAAGATCTCCGACGGCCACGGCATCAACGCGGTCAAGTTGATCGAGAGCGGCCAAATCGTGTTCGTCGTGAACACTCCGCAAGGTCGCGGCGGTCGCACCGACGGCGAGCAGATCCGAAAGACCGCGAACGCCCACCACGTCAGCTCTGTCACCACCGTCGAGGCTGCACTTGCAGCCGTCGGTGGCATGGCCGAGATGGCCGCCGATGGTGCAGAGTTAACTGTGCGCAGCCTGCAGGAGTACCACGCCGGTGGCAGTCCGGCGTGACTTCCTCGATGACTGCGTCGGCTAGATCGCCGGAGGTGCGCGTCGGTTCCGTCAGTTTGAAATCGCCGGTGATGACGGCTGCGGGTACCGCCGGTTACGGCGCTGAATTAGCCGGTGCGGGCGATCTTGCGCAACTGGGCGCTGTCGTAGTGAAGTCGCTTGCCGCGTTTGAGTGGGGCGGAAATCCTGCGCCGCGACTTCATCCGGCTGGCGTGGGCATGGTCAACGCAGTTGGCCTGCAAGGCCCCGGACTCGAGCATTGGTTAGCTCACGAGTTGCCGGCGTTGATCGCAACCGGCGCGTCTGTTGTCGCGAGCATCTGGGGACGGTCGGTCGCAGAGTTTCAACAAGCAGCGCAGTTACTAGCAAACGCGCCGGCGCAGGTCGTCGCGGTCGAAGTGAATCTGTCCTGTCCGAATCTCTCCACCAACGCCGCGGGACATCGCGGCATCTTCGCTCACGACGCCGAGCTATCCGCACAGGTCGTGACCGCGACGGCCGCGTGCGAACGTCCGCGTTGGGCGAAGCTGAGTCCGAACACCGACCGCGTCGTAGAGGTCGCGGCGGCGGTGCACGAAGCCGGTGCCGAAGCAGTGACGCTCATCAACACTGCGTTGGGAATGGTGTTGAACGAGCGCACTGGCGTTCCGGCTCTCGCTGCCGGCGGCGGTGGCTACAGCGGACGTCCTTTGCATGCGATCGCGGTGCGGACTGTCTTCGATGTGCACGCCGCGTTACCGAAGTTGCCGATCGTCGGAGTCGGGGGAGTGAGCACAGGATGGGACGCAGCCGAGCTGATGCTGGCGGGAGCTAGCGCCGTTCAGGTCGGCACCGCAACCTTCGCCAATCCGCACGCTCCGTGGGTTATTCAACGGGAGCTGCTGACGTGGTGTGCCGCTCGTCACCTCGCGGTCGGCGATCTCACCGCACGGGCGCATCATGGTGGTTATCTACGCACTTAGATCGGACGTAGCTCGGGTTTAGCTGGGCGATTGCCGCCCGTCGGTTGACCGGCGGCGCTATCGTCCGACCATGGCCACACCCCCGCAACTCACTCCCGAACAGCGTGCCAATGCGCTCGTAAAGGCCGCCGAAGCACGTGTCGCCCGTGCGGAACTGAAGAACAAACTGAAGATGGGCACGGTCACGTTGGCGGAGGCGTTGAAGTCGACCAGCAGTACGGTCGGCAAGCTGAAGGTCGTCTCGCTGCTGGAATCGTTGCCTGGCGTGGGCAAGGTGAAGGCGCGCAAGATCATGGACGAAATTGGCATCGCTGATAATCGGCGTGTCCAAGGCCTGGGCGAGCAGCAGAAGCTCTCGTTGCTCGATCAACTCGGCAAGTGAGCCCGGCCCTCCCTGGAACTTCCGGCCCGGCAGGCGAACCTGCGGGCCGCATCTTCATTGTCTCAGGCCCTGGCGGCGTTGGTAAAGGAACGATTGTCAGCGCGCTCGTCAAGCGCGATCCGCGTCTGTGGTTGAGCCGATCCTGGACGACTCGGGCGCAGCGCAAGGGCGAGAGCGATGGCGCTTACGTGTTCACCAATCGTCCGCGGTTCGAGGCTCGAATCGCGGCGGGCGGTTTCTTGGAATGGACCGACTTCCTCGGGAATTACTACGGCACCCCGACACCCGACCTGGTGGAGGGTCACGATGTGGTGCTCGAAATCGAGGTCAACGGGGCGATGCAGGTGAAGCAGATTCACCCGGAAGCCGTGCTGATCTTCGTGCTTCCACCCTCGCGGGCCGAGCAGGAGCGCCGGTTGCGGGGCCGTGGCGACCCCGAAGATCGGGTGGCCGAGCGGCTGCAGAAGGCCCTCGATGAGGAACCGGTCGGGCTGTCGCTAGCCAATCATGTGGTGGTCAACGACGACCTGGAGCGGACCGTCGCCGAGATGATGCAGATCATCGGGCATCATCGCATCCTCGATTGACTTCCGCCGGTAGGATTGCTCGCTAGGTTTTCCGCATTTTCTCAGGAGACTTCCATGACGACTCGCTCATTCGACACGATGATCAATCCGCAGATCGAAGAGCTGCTCGACACCGTCGATTCGAAGTTCAGCCTGGTCACGCTGGCTGCTCGTCGGGCGCGACAGATCAACAGCTACTTCAATCAGCTCGGTGATGGTCTTGGCCATATGGTGCCGCCGCAGGTCAGCTCGGTGGCACGCAAGCCACTCAGCATCGCCTTCGAGGAGATCGCTGCGCACAAGATCAAGCAGGTCGAGATGGCTGTGCCAGCGGAAGCTGAAGCCGAGATCACCGACGCAGACGCAACCGGCGACGCTGCGGTCTGAACGTCTCCGCCCACGGACCGGTAACAGGCCCTTTGCTGAAGGACATGCGTTCCAGTGCTGGCCGGTAAGCGCATTGTTCTTGGAGTGACGGGCGGCATAGCTGCCTATAAGGCTGTCGAGCTCTGTCGTCGTCTGGTCGACGCTGGCGCGCACGTGATACCGGTGATGACTGAAGGCGCCGAACGATTCGTCGGTCGTGCCACGTTCTCGGCGCTGGCGAGCGAGCCCGTGCAGACGTCGTTGTGGGACGAAGTGCATCCGATTCCGCACACGCATCTTGGTCAGACGGCCGACCTCATCGTCGTTGCGCCCGCGACCGCGCGGTTGCTATCGGCGTACGCATCGGGGTTAAGCACCGACCTGCTCACCAACACGTTGCTCGCGACGCGCGCGCCGGTCGTTGTATGTCCGGCGATGCACACGGAGATGTGGGAGCACCCGGCGGTGCAAGCCAACATTGCGACGCTGCGGTCGCGCGGCGTGCACATCGTTGAACCGGAATCGGGCCGGCTCGCTGGCGGCGACGTCGGTGCTGGTCGCCTTGCCGCTCCGGAAGCGATCGTTGGCGTGATCGACAGCGTGCTGGGCGGTGCCGGAGATCTGCAAGGAACAAACTTCGTTGTGTCGGCGGGTGGAACTCGCGAACCGATCGATGCTGTGCGCGTAATTGCGAATCGCAGCAGCGGCAAGCAGGGTTATGCGATTGCCGCCGAAGCCGCCGCTCGTGGCGCGCGCGTCACTCTCGTGTCCACCGTCGAATTGCCTGTGCCCGTCGGCGTTGATGTGTGCGCAGTCGAGACCGCCGCGCAGATGGCTGCTGCGCTGGCCAAGCATGCGCCGAAGGCGAACGTGATCATCATGGCTGCAGCCGTCGCCGACTTCCGGCCGTCTGGAGATGTGTCAGGCAAGACAGCCAAGATGAAAAAGCTAAAGAAGTCCGACGGGATCCCGGAGGTCGTGCTCGAGCCGACGACCGACATCCTCGCCGGCCTTGGCGCCAACAAGCCCGCCGGTCAGGTACTGGTCGGGTTCGCCGCCGAGACCGACGACCTGATCGCGAACGCGACGAGCAAATTGCGAGCCAAGAATCTCGATCTCATCGTTGCTAACGATGTCAGTCAGCCCGGCGTCGGCTTCCAGTACGACACCAACGCGGTGACGTTGCTACACGCTGATGGCACATCGACGGCAATCGCGCTTACCGACAAGAAGGCCATCGCCAAGGCCGTTGTCGATACTGTTGTTGAGATTCTTGAAACCAAGACACTGAAGACGATGACACAGAGAGGTCCTAATCCGTGAGCAGCTATACGTTCACCTCCGAGAGCGTGACCGAAGGTCACCCCGACAAGATGGCCGATCAGGTCAGTGATGCTGTCCTTGACGCCATCCTCACCGAAGATCCCAATGGTCGGGTGGCATGCGAAACGTTGCTGACCACAGGGTTGTGCGTCGTCGCTGGCGAGATCACGACCTCGGCGTATGTCGATATTCCGAAGTTGGCCCGCGAGGTCATCAACGGCATTGGTTACGACAACGCGCTGTACGGCTTCGATGGCAATACGTGCGGCGTCATCGTCAGCATCGACGAGCAGAGCTCCGACATCGCGCAGGGTGTCGATAAGAGCGAAGAAGTGCGCAACGTTGGCAACGCCGAGGACCAACTCGAACTGCAGGGCGCCGGCGACCAGGGAATGATGTTCGGCTACGCCTGCGACGAGACGCCAGACCTGATGCCGATGCCGATTTGGCTGGCGCATCGCTTGGCCGAGCGCCTCAGCGAAGTCCGCCGTGCTGGCGCTGTTCCGTATCTGCGCCCCGACGGCAAGACACAGGTCACCGTGCATTACGAGAACGGCAAGCCGGTGAAGCTCGGCGCCGTGCTGATCAGTTCGCAGCACGCAGATGGTGTCGACCGCGACACAGTGATTCGCCCCGATCTCATCGAGCAGGTCATCCGTCCGGTGATTCCGGCGCAGTTCGCCAACGACGGGTACGACGTGTACATCAACCCGACCGGCAAGTTCGTGATCGGTGGCCCACACGGCGACACCGGCCTCACCGGTCGCAAGATCATCGTCGACACGTACGGCGGCATGGGTCGCCACGGTGGCGGCGCGTTCAGCGGTAAGGATCCGAGCAAGGTCGATCGTTCGGCCGCGTATGCCGCCCGCTGGGTTGCAAAGCATGTTGTTGCTTCCGGCGCGGCATCGCGTTGCGAAGTGCAGGTCGCCTATGCGATTGGTATGGCGCACCCGATGAGCATCCTGGTCGAGACGTTCGGTACCGAGAAGGTTCCGAACGAGAAGATCGTCGCTGCTGTGAAATCGGTGTTCGACTTGCGCCCGGGTGCCATCGTGCGCGACCTCGACCTGAAGCGTCCGATCTATCAAAAGACCGCGGCCTACGGTCACTTCGGCCGCAATCTGCCCGAGTTCACCTGGGAACACGTCAGTCGCCTCGACGACTTCATGCGCGCCGTCGGCGTCTAGTCACTGACGCGCCACGCCGGTGCTGGTTGCACGCGTAGTTCCGAACGTCACCGGCCTCGATAAGCAATTCGATTACCTCGTACCTGAGCAACTGCGGGCGCAAGTAGCGATCGGTTCGCTGGTTCGCGTACCGCTACACGGCCGGCGTGTGGGCGGATGGGTTGTCTCGCTTGGTGAGGCAGAAGCGGTGGACCTACCAGTGGCCGCGGCGAAGCTGATTCCGATTGCAAAGTGGTCGTCGGTCGGACCTGGGCAGGAGTTGATTGATCTTGCGCGCTGGGCAGCGCCGCGTTGGGGCACCGATCGCTTGCGACCATTCCTGGTTGCGGCCTCA
>JAYVVU010000208.1:0-4230 GCA_043786755.1 Actinomycetota bacterium | reverse complement strand
CCTACGAAACGGCGCGCATCGCAGCGCAGGTTTTGCACGACGCGTTGGTCTCCGGCGACCCGACCGTGTTGCAGGACTACACGCGAATCCTCGACGACGAATACGGCGACTACTTCAAGGTCGCCCGCCTCTTCGCCCGCGTGATCGGCAAGCCAGTACTGATGCGCGAACTCACGCGTGCCGGCATGCACAGCCGCACCTTGATGGAATGGGTGCTGCGCATCATGGCCAACCTGCTGCGCCCCGACGAACTTGGCCCCGCGGAACTGGCCTACAAAGCCGCGGCGAAGATCGTCAAACTCGCGCCCAATGCCTGAGTCTCCGGCTGAGGCTGCCGTCGAGGCCGCGGAAGGCCCGTTTCGTCTCAAACGTGTGAAGTGACGCGCATAGTGCTCACACGCTGAACAAAGCGCGTCACTTCATAAAGCGCGTCACTTCGCCTGCTTGCGTTTGAACACTTTCGGGCGGATAGCACGTTCAAACGCGGGGTTACAGGTTGGCGAGTAGCGCCGACGGGGCTTCGCGCAGGGCATCTGTTGCCGCCGACTTGGGCAACAACTTGCATGCAGCCTCTGCACGATCGGCCCACTCGCGTGCGACGACGATCGAGGCGGCGATTCCACCGTTGGAACGAACGATGCCCAGCGCCTTGTCCTGCTCGGCGGTATCGAGCGGACGACCCAAGAGCGACAACAGCTCAACGGCCGCAACTCCACCGGCTTGCAGCGTGCGCAGCACGGGCAGCGTGTACACACCTTCAACCATGTCGTGGCCAGCGGGCTTGCCCAATTGTTCGTCAGTGGCGGTGACGTCGAGCACGTCGTCGACGATTTGGAACACCATCCCGAATGCTTCGCCGAAATCGGTGAGGGCGTCGATGTGCGCGCGATCGAGATCGGCGACCAAGCCGCCGATGCGCGCCGCTGTCGAGAACAGCGAGGCGGTCTTGCCGCTGATGCTGGAGAGGTAGCTGGCTTCCGGCCGCGCCGCGTTGTAGGTGTGGCGCAGTTCTTCGATCTGGCCCTCGCACAGACGACCGATCGTGTGCGCGAGCAGTCCGGCGACTTCGGTGCCCAGCGACGCGGCGATGCCCGACGCCCGCGCGAGCAGGAAGTCGCCGGCGAGAATCGCCTGCAGGTTGCCCCACTTCGCGTTGACAGTGTCGACACCGCGACGCGTCGCCGCTTCGTCCATCACATCGTCGTGGTACAGCGACCCGGTTTGCACTAATTCGCAGGAGATGCCGCCTTGCACCGCACGCTCTTTCAACTCAGAGTTAGCGACACCCGCTACCTGTGACGCGACGACCGTGAGGAGCGGCCGCAATCGCTTGCCACCAGCGACGATGAGGTGCAGCGCAATGTCGTGAAGATACGGATCTGGAGTGTGCACCGACTCCTGGAGCGCCGCTTCGATACGCGCCGAAGTTGCGGCGTGTCCTGGAAGTCCAAAAAGTGGCGCGGACGGCACGGCTTTAGGCTACGTCACAACCTCATAGTGAACGACAAATGCACCATGACGAAGTGCACATGTTGCATCGGACAGCCACCGATACACTTCCACCATGTTTGAACGTTTCACCGATCGGGCTCGGCGGGTCGTGGTGTTGGCGCAGGAGGAAGCACGTCTGCTCAACCACAGCTACATCGGCACCGAACACATTTTGCTCGGCCTCATTCACGAGGGCGAAGGTGTCGCCGCCAAGGCGATGGAATCACTGGGCATCTCTCTCGAAGCGGTGCGCAGCCAGGTCGAAGAAATCATCGGCCAAGGCGGCTCTTCGCCGTCAGGTCACATCCCCTTCACCCCGCGCGCCAAGAAGGTTCTTGAGCTCTCGCTGCGGGAAGCACTGCAGTTAGGTCACAACTACATCGGTACCGAGCACATCCTGCTCGGCCTGATTCGCGAAGGCGAAGGCGTCGCCGCCCAGGTCCTCGTCAAGCTCGGCGCCGATCTCAGTCGTGTCCGCCAGCAGGTGATTCAACTGCTGTCGGGTTACCAGGGCAGCCAAGGCAAGGGTGAGCCGCAGGCCGCTCCCTCCGCCGGTGCCGCTGCCAAGGACGAGCCGTCAGATAAGGGCAACAGCCAGATCCTCGATCAGTTCGGCCGCAACCTCACGCAACTCGCCCGCGAGAACAAGCTCGACCCAGTCATTGGTCGTAGCCGCGAGATGGAACGCGTGATGCAGATCCTCAGCCGCCGCACCAAGAACAACCCGGTGCTGATCGGCGAGCCGGGCGTCGGCAAGACGGCCATCGTCGAGGGCCTCGCGCAAAAGATCATGAACAACGACGTGCCCGACACGCTGCGCAACAAGCAGCTGTACACGCTCGACCTGGGCGCACTCGTTGCCGGCAGCCGTTACCGGGGCGATTTCGAAGAGCGCCTCAAGAAGGTGCTGAAGGAAATCCGTTCACGCGGCGACATCATTCTGTTCATCGACGAGATTCACACCCTCGTCGGTGCGGGTGCAGCAGAAGGCGCAATCGACGCGGCAAGCATTCTCAAGCCGATGCTCGCGCGCGGCGAGTTGCAGACCATTGGTGCGACCACGCTCGACGAATACCGCAAGCACCTCGAGAAGGACGCCGCACTCGAGCGTCGCTTCCAGCCAGTGCGCGTGGAAGAGCCGACGTTGGCACACACGATCGAAATTCTTCGCGGCGTGCGCGACAAGTACGAAGCCCACCACCGCGTCACGATCACAGATCAGGCGATCGTCGCGGCAGCAAACCTCGCCGATCGTTACATCAGCGATCGTCACCTTCCCGACAAGGCGATCGACCTGATCGACGAAGCGGGTAGTCGCCTGCGTATCAAGCGCATGGCCACGCCGCCCGATCTGCGCGAAATCGAGCAGAAGCTCACCGACGTGCAGGAAGCCAAGAAGCGCGCCGTTGAAGAGCAGCGCTTCGAAGAAGCCGGCCGCCTCCGCGATCAAGAGAAGTCATTGCTGGAAGAGAAGGCGACCAAGGAAGCCGAAGTAAAGGCAAGCGGTGTCGACCTGTTCGACGAAGTCGACGAGGAAGCCATTGCCGAGGTGCTGTCCATCTGGACCGGCATCCCGGTGTTCAAGCTCACCGAAGAAGAGACGGCGAAGCTGCTGAACATGGAGGGCGAACTCCACAAGCGCATGATCGGCCAGGACGACGCCGTCACGGCCGTCAGTCAGAGCGTGCGTCGTACGCGCGCCGGTTTGAAGGACCCGAAGCGCCCGAGTGGTTCGTTCATCTTCCTCGGCCCAACCGGTGTCGGTAAGACCGAGTTGGCCAAGACGCTCGCCGAGTTTTTGTTCGGCGACGAGAACAGCCTGATCGCACTCGACATGAGCGAGTACATGGAGAAGCACACTGTCAGCCGTCTGGTGGGTTCGCCCCCCGGGTACGTCGGCTACGAAGAGGGTGGCCAGCTCACCGAGGCGGTGCGCCGCAAGCCATTCAGCGTTGTGCTCTTCGACGAAATCGAAAAGGCGCACCCCGACGTGTTCAACACGTTGCTGCAGATCTTGGAAGAAGGTCGCCTGACCGACAGCCAGGGTCGCACGGTCGACTTCCGCAACACCGTGCTGATCATGACCAGCAACTTGGGCACGCAAGATCTGCGCAAGGGCAGCGTCGGCTTCAGTAAGGCCGACTCGGCGCTGAGCTACGAGCGCATGCGCGACAAGGTGACCGATGCGCTGAAGGGCCACTTCCGCCCGGAGTTCCTGAACCGCATCGACGAGATCATCGTGTTCCACGAGTTGGCGCGCGAAGAGGTGCTGCAGATGGTCGATCGCATGACCAAGCGGCTCACCGGTCAACTCGAGGGTCAAGGGCTCGGCATTGAACTCACGCAGGGTGCGAAGGAGTTGTTGGCCGAAAAGGGCTACGACCCGCAGTTGGGCGCACGCCCACTGCGTCGCGCGATCCAACGCATGATCGAAGACGTGCTCAGCGAGAAGATTCTTTACAAGGAATTCCACGCTGGCGAGATCATCGTCGTCGACACCGAAGATGATCCCGAGAAGCCGGGCGAAAAGAAGCTGTCGTTCCGCGCCGTCGAAGGCTTCCAGCCACCTGCTGTTGTCGAGCTTGCGGCCACGGGTGCGCCCGAGATCGCAGAGCCGCCGGTCGCCAGCGAGTGAAGCGGTTGCTGCGTACCGCGCTAGCGGTATGCGCATTACTCGCGCTCGGCGCGTGCAAGGTCGACGTGACGGTGCACGTGCAGGTTGCTGCCGACGGTTCTGGC
>JAYVVU010000207.1:0-4234 GCA_043786755.1 Actinomycetota bacterium | reverse complement strand
CGGCTGCGTCGGCGACGGTGCTGTGCAGTTTCAACGCTTCTTCGACTTCCTCCGGGTACACCTTCTCGCCGCCGGTGTTGATGCATTGGCTGCCGCGCCCGTAGAGCTTGAGCGTGCCATCGGCTTCGACCTCTGCCCAGTCGCCAGGAATGCTCCAGCGAACTCCGTCGTGCATGACGAACGTCGCCGCTGTCTTGGCTTCGTCTTTGTAGTAGCCCATCGGCATTCGTCCGCGCAGCGCAACGCGACCGCGCTCGCCGCTGCCGGCGACGACCTCGCGGCCCTCCTCGGTGAGAACTTTCGTGCTTGGTGCCGCGCGGAACGTTGCGGTCGTGCTGGAGGACTCAGCCGTCACGGTGCTGCTCGCCATTCCGATTGCTTCGCTGCTGCCGAGGCTGTCGACCATGATCAGGCGTTCGTTGTGGCGCAGCAAACCGGCCTTCGTATCGGCCGCCCAGATCACACCGCTGCTGAAGATGACGCGCAACGACGAAATGTCCCAGCGCGGTCGTGTACCTACCGGTGACGCGTCGAGCGCCCGCAGTATCGGTTTGGCGAACGCGTCGCCGACGATCGAGACGCTGTTGATCTTGTTCGCTTCGATCGTGTCGAGCAGTTCGATCGGATCGAAGTGTCGGTTGCTGAGCGTGTGGATCGAACCGGCGAGCACGAGGTTCCACATCGCGTTGAACGCACCAGTGCCGTGCATCAGTGGCGCTGCCGGTAAATTGCGCGGACCGGGTTTGGCGAAACGCTCGTCGAGAACATCCCAGCCGGGGACATCGGGCAAGGGGTTCTTCGATGCGCTGTCGAGAGTGCCCACCAAATCGTCCTGCCGCCACATCACGCCTTTGGGCATGCCAGTCGTACCACCGGTGTAGAGGATGTAGAGGTCGTCGGGGCTGCGACCCCACGGCGGAATCGTTCGTTGCGTCGCACTGTGTGCGCACGTCTCGTAAGCGACGGCCCATTCCGGGCACGGCCCCGTGCCATCGTCGACCCAGATCCAGGTATGCACATTCGGAACGCGTGGGCGCAACTCGGCGCAGCGATCGGCGAACACTCCGTGAAAGACGACTGCTACGGCATCGCAGTTGCCCCACAGGTATGCCAATTCGTCGGTCGTGTAGCGATAGTTCGTGTTGACGGGAACGAGGCCGGCTTTGTAGAGGGCGAACATGCTCTCCATGTACTCGGGACAGTTATAGAGGTACTGCGCGACCTTGTCGTTGTGGTGTGCGCCGGCCGCGAGCAGGGTCGCAGCAATTCCGTCGGCGCGCCGGTCGAACTCCGCCCAGGTAAACGTTCGGTCGGCCTGACGCTGAGCCGGGGCGTCGGGAAAACGATCGGCGTTGTGTTCCCAAATCTCGGCAAGGTTCCAGCCAGCACTCACGGCCGCCGACGGTAGCCGCCCAAATCGGTTGTCGTGACCATCGGGTAACGTCACCTTCGTATGGATTTTGAGCTGTTGGCCGAGGATGATCCCCGTCGCCTAGCTGTGCGCGAATGGCTGGCGGCGAATCCGAAACCGACCGGCCGACAGTTGGCAGAGGCTGGCTATGTCGCACCGCATTGGCCAGCACCGTGGGGCTTGGGTGCCGATGCGATGCACCAACTGATCATCGACGACGAACTACGACGCGCGGGTGTGCGGCGACCGATCAACCCGATCGGCATCGGCTGGGCCGGACCGACGCTGTTGTACGCCGGCACCGACGAGCAGAAGAAGCGTTACCTCGCGCCGATCTTGTCGGGCGAAGAGTTCTGGTGCCAGTTGTTCAGCGAACCGAATGCTGGCAGCGACCTCGCCAACCTGGGTACTCGCGCGGTGCGCGATGGCGACGAGTTCATCATCAACGGCTCGAAGATTTGGACAAGCGGTGCACAGCACTCGAAGTACGGGATCTTGATCGCGCGCACCGATACGGAAGTTCCGAAACATAAGGGCGTGTCGTATTTCGTGTGCCCGATGGATCTGCCCGGCATCGAGGTGCGCAAGATCATCGAGATGACCGGCGGTCACACGTTCAACGAGGTCTTTCTCACCGACGTTCGGATACCCGCTGAGAATCTGGTCGGCGATCTGAACGATGGTTGGCGGCTAGCCAAGGTGACGCTCGGCAACGAACGCGTGTCGCTCAGCACCGGCGGCGTGCTGTGGGGCAACGGCCCGACTGCGTTGGAGTTGATCGAGAGCATCCGCGAGCGCGGCCCGGTCACCGACGTGCACCTGCGCCAACGGATTGCCACGATCTACACGGAACACACGGTGCTCGATCTCATTCGTCTGCGCATGTTGACCGCAACGTTGAAGGGTCAACAGCCCGGCCCGGAGGCGAGCATTCGCAAACTGATGGCCGATGAACACGGCCAGCACGTGATGACGCTCGCACGCGATTGCGTCGGAGCAGCGGCGATGCTGACCGGCGGCAACGGCGAGGGTGCGGTCGCGAACGACAATCCGCGCAGCCTCGGACCCGATAAACCAGAAGGCGGTCTGCTGCACCCTGGCTGGCACGACGGCTTCTTGTTCAGCCAGGCGTTGACTATCGGTGGTGGCACTGCCGACGTGCAGCGCAACATCATTGGCGAGCGCGTGCTGGGGCTACCGCGCGACACCGACGTGTCGATCGGGCTCAGTTGGTCCGAAACGCAGCGCGCTCGCGCCTAGCTGTTCAGGCAGACGCGCCGTCGTAACGGCGAAGGCCGCGCCGCCAGAACCAACGCGAGAAGATGATCATCCCGACTGTCGTTGCGCCGGCGACAGCAACTGCCTGCCAGGTGAGGCGACCGGTCACAGCTTCTGAGGGCACCGTGATCGCGAACGCGAGTGGCACCAAGAAGGTGAGTCCGTACTTCAGCCAGCCGGGATAGATGCCCACCGGGTATTGCCCGGCGCGATAGATGCCGTCGAAGAGCTCTTGCACTTCGTTCATTCGAATCAGCCAGAACGAAGCCGAGGCAAGCATCAGCCAGAAGCAATAGATCGTGACGAGACCGACCAGCAGTACGCCGACGAATACCGCCAGATCGCGCACACTCACCGCGTCGCCGATCTGTATCAGTGCCACGATCAGGACGACTAGCCCGACGATTACGTCGGTGAGCTGCCAGAAGCGAACGTCGCGAACGCTGACCAGCACTTGCGCGTCGGCCGGCTTGGTAAGCGCAAAGTCCAGGCGACCTTCGCGAACGTCCTCAACAACGCGTTGCATGTTCGGCTGAATGACGGTTCGGATCAGGCCACCGACCATCGTGAAGACGCCCATCACCGCCAGCAACTGTGGCTTGCTCCAGCCGCCCAGTTCATCTGTGTGCGAGAAGACCAACGCAAGCGCGGTTAATCCGGTTGCGATGGTGAGCAACGACTGCACCAACTGGATGAAGAAGTTGATGCGGTACTGCACTTCGTTCATCACGCCCACGCGCAAGAACGTTGCTGCCAGGCGCACGGCACCAGTGCGTTGATCGTCGCGACGAGCCATCAGCCACCAACCGAACTGAAGCGTGCGACCGCGCGCCGCCACACCAACATCACGAGCATCGTGCCGACGGCGATCCACAGTGCCTGCATGGCGAGACCCTCGAGCAACTCGCGCTCGGTGATCGGGCCGGTGAGAGCAGTGATCGGGAAGGCGAAGGTCCAGCGGAACGGGAATGCCCACGACAGTGTTTGTGCCCAGTGGGGCATCAACTGCATCGGCACCAGCCGACCCGATAGCAAAAGCTCAGACAGGAAGTACGCCTCGTACAGCGCGCTAACGCGTGTTGTCCAGAACGTGATGAGGCCCAACGCCCACAGCACGAGCGAGCGGATCAGGTAAGCGCCCCAGATCGCGATGAAGAACACCACACACTGCAGCAGCGATGGGTGCAGCGACGGGTGAAAAATCAACGACAGCGCGAGCGCGATTGGTAGCCACAAGATGATGACCACCAGCTTCCCGCCCGCGAACTCGGCCAGGTCGTAGTGGATTGGGTGAACGGGCTTCAGTAGCTGTGAAGCGAAGTTGCCTTCCTTGATCCGCCATTCCCAGCCGAAGGGCGTGAACACGATGTTGACGTTGCGCACCAACATCCACACGATGTAGTACGCGGCGAACGTGCCAGGCGTGAAGCCAGCAACCTCGCCACCGTGGCTACGGGCGATCGTGCTCCACACGATCAGGTAGATCACCGGCTCGACCACCATGCCGATCATGTAGAAGTAGGTCGCGGCGCGGTATTGAAACTG
>JAYVVU010000206.1:0-4268 GCA_043786755.1 Actinomycetota bacterium | reverse complement strand
CCGAAAGGCGATGAAGGCAGTGAAGCCAATGACTGTGACCGCGTTAGTAGGCCGGCACGTGAAGCTGAGGGCAACGGCGGCACCGAGGCACACGGCTGTCCACTTGAGTCGAGGGCCTTCAACGGCCGACTCGCTGAGCAGTTGCTGAATGCAGAGCACGGCGATGGCGAGGAAGAACAGCGATGGTCCGTGCTGCCACATCGCGCGACTCGCGGTCGACCATGCGGCCGTGCCAAACGCGAATCCGAAGGCGACTACACCGGCAATCGCTCGCCGACGCCGGAGCGACAGCGCAACGCGCAGCCGCTGAAAGCTGATGATGAAGACCAACACGACAACGAGCGCCACAAGCGTCGAGGCGCCGAGTTGCTGGATCACGTCCATATGTCCGCCGTTGGCAACCTGGGACGAGCCAGGGCCAATTCCGACTACGTGCCCGACATCCAGTGCTATGACGGCAGGGATGAGCGCGAGTGATGGCACCCACGGGTAAGCGTTGACTTCGCGGCCTTCATCCGTGATCGCCATCGAGCCGTGATCGTCGAACAGTGGCGTGTCGAACTCGTTGAGGCTCAGGTTGCCGTCGTGCACGATGCTCTGTGCGGTGGGGAATGCCAGGTATGAGTCGTAGTTCTGGCGCACCGGGCTGACGGCGTACACGACAAACGTGATCGCAAACACGGCAACTATCCACCGCAGGCCGATGCGCGCGTTGGAATCCACTGTTAACCGATCGCGACGTCGCAGGCGACTTCCATCATGCGGTCGACGCCGGTCTTCAACTCTTCATCGCTGATGCGTTCGGCAGTGCCTTCGTCGGCGGAGATGATGTCGCTGATCGTCACCAAACAGAGGGTCTCGATCTTGTTGATAGCACCGATCGTGTAAAGGACGGCGGCTTCCATCTCGACTGCGAGGTGACCGCGGTCGCGCCACTTCTGCATCATGTTCGGGCGCGGGTCGTAGAAGAGCGCGGCGGAAACGATGCTGCCGACGTGCACCGTGGCGCCGCGTTCACGCGAGAGCGCAACAGCGTGCTCAACGAGTGAGTACGTGGCGGTCGGTGCGTGTGGCTCGCCGTTGGTGAGCAACGCGGTCGTCGGGTCGTCGGGGGTCGCGCTGATCGCGACGACGGTGTCGGCCATGCGCAGCTTCGGATCGAGTGCGCCGGCTGTGCCGACGCGGATGATGCGCTTGGCGCCGAGCTGGATCAGCTCGGTGTAGTAGATCGCCGCGCTCGGGCAACCCATTCCGACGGAGAGCACGCTGATCGGTTTGTTCTTAAAGGTGCCGGTGAAGCCAAGTTCGCCGCGCTCCTCGTTCACCAACTTTGCGCCAGGGTCGAAGAATGTCTCCGCGATGTACTTTGCGCGACGCGGATCGCCCGGTACGAGCACCGCTGGTGCAAAGTCTGAAGCTTCGGCACGAATATGAACTGGCATGAATCCAGCGTACGCGAGCGGTGATCGGTCGAGGGTTTCCTCCCGGATCTGGATGGACGAGGGTTTCCTCCCTGCCAGCGGGGAGGAAACCCTCGACTCGACCTCGGGCGGGAGCAAACCCTCGACTATTTTAGGAATTTGGAGGTGGTGTTGTCGGCGAGGATCTTGCCGGCGGTTTGGCAGGTTGGGCAGTAGGCCACCGTGTAACCGCTGTAGCTCACCGAGCGGATCGTGTCGCCGCACACGGGGCACGGCTGGCCGACGCGATTGTGCACGCGGCCGGGCCGATCGGCCGACGAACTCATGTCGGTGCGGGTTCGTTCGTACGCCAGCCCCTCCTCGACTGCTTCGTGAATCGCGGCGTGAACTTTGGTTGCACCTTCGACCCCCAACTTGCGCGTCATCGCGAACGGCGAGATCTGCGCGCGATGGCACACCTCGTTGGCCAACATCCGGCCGAGGCCGGCGATGTGATGTTGATCGCGCAGGAAGCCGTGCACGCGCATGTTGTTAGCGGCGAACGCGTCGGCCAATGACTGCGGTGTGAAGTCGAGTGCTTCGCGACCGAGACGGTTCATCGGCGGGCCGTCGAGATCAAGCGTCCGCACACACCACACTCCCGCACGACGTTCCTTGCCGGCTTCGGTGAGCAACAACGCTGGTCCTTCCTCGAACACGAATCGGGCCTGCCCCTTAAACGGCTTCAGCGATTGCTTCTCGTCGACGAGTAGTCGCCCACCCTGCATCAGATGAATGACGAAGTGGATCGGGCCGAAGTTGAGCCGCAAGTACTTGCCGCGGCGCGTGACGCCAAGTAGGGGAGTCCCGTACGCCTCCTCGGGCCGCGGAGTCGCAGTCTTCAATGCGGTGAAGTTGAACGGCACGAACTTCTTCAGCACCGCACCGCGGAACTGCTCGCTAAGCCGTTCGACGTGTGCTTGCACCTCGGGTAGCTCGGGCACTGCGATCTACCTCAGTGGTACTCGGTGCGTTCGCGCACTGTCGCGAACACGGCATCGAGCGCACCGAACACCGGCTGCGATTCCACCAACTTCTGCTGACTACCGGTGAGCAAGATGCGGCCCTTGATGAACGCTTCCTGCGCGTTCAGTTCGGCAGTTGCAACACCTACCGCGGTCTCCCACGTTTGTTCCATGCGGACGTCTTCTGGCTCGGCCGGGCCGGCACCAAAGCGCGCAACACCGTCGCCAACCTGGAGGTGATACACGACGTTGCCTTCCGGTCCACCGGTTACAACCTGCGTGACACCGATCGAATGTTGCTTCGCCAAGAACTGCAAGTCGTCGCTGGCTTCGACCTCGGCGGTCAGGGCTTCGAGCCATTCCAGGCTGAGGTAGCGAATCACGCTCATAGTCTGGCCTCGTGCCGACCAATGCCGACGAATTGCGCCATTCCTTAAACGGCAAAGATGTGGATGTCGAGTCGTGGTGGTGGTGGGGCCATAGCCCTGCGGGGGACGTCGGTGTTTTCGTCGGGCTCGAGTTACGCGGTCAACGGTTCGATTACTGGGCGGGGCTGGTGCGCTCGGGCGAGCCGTACCTCTACATCGAGGAACTCGACGGCACGGGGCTGCGCTCGGGGCTAGAGATCAAACCGTCAGAGATGTGGGCCGACCATCAATGCGACGTGCCGTTCCGTCAGTGGAGCCTGGGCAACGAAGCGCACGGCGTGTTGCTCGACGATCCGATGGAGGCGGTGCAGCGCGCATACGGCACGCCGGTTGCAGTGACGTTCGACATCGAATGGTTCTCGCACGTCGATGCGACTGCGATCGACGGTGGTTTCGAACAGGTCGGCGAAGTTGATGCACAGATCGAGCTTGCCGAAGGGATAGTCGCGATCAACGGACCGGCCCATCGCGTGCATGTGTGGGGAATGCCATACAGCCCGCCGCCGGTAGCAATAGGGGCCACCGGCGACGGACTGCGTGCGCCGTATCGGACTCACGGCGGGGGCAAGGTCATGCAGTCGTTAACCGATCGGGGTTGGTTGGTTGGAACTATTGGCGGTTGACGGTTGTGGTGCAGGCTGTGGCGCGGGCGGTGCCGGCACTGCCGAGGCTGTCGACATGTGCCGCGGCCGACGGTTCACGCGCTTGCCGAGCCGCCACATGACGAGCAGTGCGATGCCACCGAGCACCAGGAATGGTGCCGTGTAGCCGACGAACAGTGCGAGTGCGACGAGCACGGCGAGGAAGGCGGTCCAACCCTTCTTGAATGCAGCGCCGACGCCCTTGTCGGGAACGGACTTGGAAAGGCTTGCAACTTCGTTTGTCTCCGTCACCGCGACCGGCGGAGCCGTTGTGAGGTGCACGGTGATCGTTGCCAGCGCGACGAGTCCGTCGAGTGAGTTCTGTTGTGCTCGCAGTTGCTCGAGGTGCGTCTGGCGTGTCGTGAACTCGACTTCGAGACGAATCACGTCGTCGAGGTTGGTCGCACCTTCTAGCAGCACACGCACGCGGTCGACGCTTGCTTCGGCGGCGAGGATCTGTGCGTCGAGATCGGCGAGCTGCGTAGTGACGTCGCTCGTCGTACCGTCGAGTCCGGTGCGGCGGCCAATGCCCGGGTCGAGCCCGCCAAGGAACGCCTGCACTTCATCGGGTGGCAGCTTGAACACCAAGTCACCACTCGCGGTCTTCGGATCGTTGAGGTCGAGCTGCGAGTCGTAGAGCTGGCCACCGTGGCGCGCGGCAAGCGCGATCACTTGGTCGACCGCCGTGGCGGCTTCGGTGACTTCGACGCCGACCGTCATCGTGATGATCAACGCGCGGCTCGGATCGGTGATTACATCCGGAATCGGTGCTGA
>JAYVVU010000205.1:0-9776 GCA_043786755.1 Actinomycetota bacterium | reverse complement strand
AGTCGCAATCGCACTCGCACGAGTGGCTCGCCCTCCGCCCGCCGATGGGCGAGCGAGAACTCGGTGGCGATCTGTGCGACAGCGTCGGCGAGTTCAGCAGCGACGACAAAGTGGCCGTCGTCTGCGATCAGGGCACGACTGACGAGACGTACGGCGCGTGCGTTGGCGGCTCGAGTGTCGTTGAGGTCCGCGCGCCAACCGCGCGCCGCGAGCGTTAGGCGACACAGCCGATCGACCATCACGTGCAACACGTGGGTGGTGTCGACCGGACCGCCTGCTGCAACGGCCGGTGGCATCGCCGCCAGTAGTCCGCCCCTGGCTAGTTCGACGTCGGCCGCGAGTGGTTGCCACTCGGCGACCCAGGCCGCGTCGGCGAAGTTGGTAAGGACTGGAAGCACGCGACCGTTGGTCACCAATTCGGTGGCGTAGTTGTGTACCGCCCCGAACCACGCAACGGAGGGACTCACTTCGCTACGTAGCGCATCGAGTTGCCCGAGCGACGCCAATGTCGCGGCATCGATGCGTTGACACATCACGCTCAAACGCCCGTCGGGGACATCCATCGGGACCAAGCGCGTCGACGTGCTGTAAGCCATGCTCGGCCGCCGAGCGACGCGTGCGACTTCCTGATGAAGGTTGCCGCCGTAGACCCCGCGGCCCGGTTGCCACGCGACCGCTTCGCCATCGACCCAGCTGAGCTGCAAGCCAGGGGGAGCAGCGCGGACAGCCATTGGTCAATTCTACGAAGAGGGTGTGAGAGAGCGCGGGCGACAAAAGATGAAGCCTTAACAACGCTTCCCAGTAAGAACGCGGAACGAGATCACTGAAAGCAGAGAACTTGAAGACAACCTGACTCTTTGGCTCGAATCAGCCGCCGAAGAAATAGGCGTGAATCAATCCGCTCGCTCATCAAATCGCGTTACACACTTTGTCATTGCTGGCCTGATGGCCGTCGCCGCTGCTGCAGTGGTGTTGGCCGCTCCCGATCCGGCCGCCGCAACTTCATGCCAAGGTTGTCTCGTTGTCTCAGCGCCGACGATCGGTCTCAATGCCGTCGCTCAGCCCGGCCTCCAAGCAGTCATCGACCAGCAGGGTGGTGTCGCGGTGTACACGCCGCTGACGACCGGTGCTGTCGGTGAGCCCGGCACGCTGTGGTTGGTCGGTCATCGCACGACTCACGGCTCGGTCTTTAATCGCGTTCCCACATTGCAGCCGGGCGACTTCATCGACTTGATAGACGACGCCGGCGCACATCGCTACGTCGTGAATCGATTGCTGGTCGTGTCGGAGACAGGCTTTCGCGACGACGTTGACATCAACGACATGTCGCGGTCGATGCTCATTCTGCAGACCAGCCACCCCGACAGCCATCTGCGCTACCTAGTCGAGGCTTTCGGAACGGGTCTCGTTCCCACAGAGATCACCGCAACGCTCACCCCAACCGTCACTCCAACGGAGGTAGCGCCAACGGTGCCGCCTGCTCCGATTCCGCCAGCGCAGCCGGCACGCACAGGCAAGTTCGGTTCCATCAAGGCTTAACGACAATGTGACGTTTCGTCTATTGGGTCTTTGAGGCGACTCGCCGAAAGAAACGGCGTGACTACATCCGCCCGCTCATCCTGAATTGCGCAACTGCTGATTGGTGGTCAAAGCAAACCCGATTCGGGCGGTGACGAGCACAGATCCCGACCCGGGGTGATTCGGGGCCACAACTGCGTCGAGCACCTCAGTAGCGATCACCGCCGCACCGGTCTGTCCGGCAACGTCTCGGCACATCACCACGAATTCGTCTCGTCCAAGACCGAGCTATGTAACCGGGCCGACCGTCCAGGCGTTTGACGGGTCGTCCCACAGGACGCCCGGTTCCGCGCCGCGCACTACTTGCAGTGTCACGTGTACTGATTCGCCGAGTGGTAGCTCGAATGTCCGCGTGAAGCCGGTGTTGCAGCCATCGGCCAGATCGAGCGAGTCGTCGGGGTTGCAGTAGCCCGTGTTGACCGGGACGTGTATCAGTGCGGTCGCGTCGTCGAGTGCTATGCGAACCACAATGCCGTCCGGTGCCGATCGCGCATTGATTGCGCATTGCGCACCCGTTCCGTTTGGCAGCGTTGTTGTCGTGCAGCCGTGACCACTTGCCGAAGTCCAGCTGACTTCCACAGTTTGATCGGCCGACACGCCGATCTGATAGGTGGCCGTGCGCGGGCTGCGCACCAGTGCGCCGCGCAGTGCAAGCGTGGCGCGTTGGCCACCTTCCTGGTCGGTCGCCTGCAGGCGCACGCACAACGAGCCTTCCCAACCTCCCGCGAGTGTGGGGTCGAGGTACACATCGCCGTCGACGACGGTTACGGCTCGATCGTGTCCCGCCACTTTGCGGATCTCGCTGGAAACTGCGAAGTCGCTGCTGTGCGTGCGATCGATGCCTTGATGATTCGCAGCCCATCCCGCGCATTCTGCACCTTCGATGAACACATGGTCGCCAAGAACGCGAACTTGGCCTGGCTGCAGCGTCGAGCCCGTTGGCACGACCGAGTCCGACAGAAACGCGTAGTGCACATGCATCGTCGGATACAGCACACCATCCGCCCGGCGCTGTTCGCCGCGGCCAGTCACGACAACCGGATCGACGAAGAACAGATCGTTGGTCTCGGCGGGAACATTCAGCGTGACGGCCGCATTGACTTCGGTCTGACCGCTCGCGCTGATCGCCAACACGCTGGCGCGCAGTTGTGCGACACCGTCGACAGCATGCGCCCGTACCTCATCGATCGGCAGGGTCAGGCATCCGATGATTGCCCGTTGTTCGCCCGAATCGTCGAACGATCGCTGCCACTCGTTGTCGTGCGCAGACAGCGTCACCATTGTGGTCTTCTCCAGCAACGCGCCGTCGGTCCACGTGCCGCTGATCGCCATCGTCGATGGTTGATTGACGAGTACCGCGAGCGTCGGTCGCACCGACGGATTCAAAGTCGTATCGGGGACATTGCCCGCCTCAACCTCGCTACACAAGGCCGCGTATCCACTCGCAGCAGCGAACGGAGCGGACATCCGAAGCGGACTCGGCGTTGCGTTCCCCGCGGTGTCGAGTAGTTCGCGGACAACACCGAGTTGTGGCGGTGACGCGGTTGCGGGCGCGTTAGCCAACGGGGTCGCTTCGCCGGCTGGTATCGGTTCAGCGGGCAGTGCGACAAACGGCTTCAGCGTCCGCGGGTCGATGGCGGACGGCGACGTCGCACCGACAAGGATTGGAATTTCCAACTCGGCGGCCGCGGGGACCTCTATCGCGCCAGCCGCATCGGTGTAGGCGCTGGCACCGATGACGATCGACTCGTCGCTGTCGAGTGCATTAGGCGCATCATTGAGCGGATCTTTGGGAGCGACGGCGTCGAAGATTGCCGGCAACGGTTTGCCGGGTCCTTCGCCACCGCGCACACCGCGACCGATGTCGGTGAACCAACCGAGGGCACCGCCGCCCAACAGCATCACCAGTGGCACACCCATGAGGACGGGTATCGGAATACGTCGGCTCATCAGCTGCACCCGAAACTTGATGGTTGTCGCAGCGGCACAATCAGTTCGCCGGAGCCAAGGTTGCCCGCGCCGTCGGAGCCCGTCGCGGTAATGGTGACGGGGAGCTCGCCACTGGTCGGTCCGTTAGTCGTGATCTGCAACCGGAAGCGATTGCCGCCGATGGGAGTGAGGTTCGCGGTCTGCGCTCCCGACGGTCCGGTCCAAGCAGCTTGAATCGAGCGGATCGACAGCGGCAGGGTCGGGTCGGCGACGACGACGGTGACGTCGAGTTGATCTTGACCGCTGCACGTCGCGTTTACCGGCGGAACGTAGAAGTAGGCGCGGTTGGCGGTGAGCGTGACGGTTGGCGGCGTTGCATCGCTGGACACGGTCGACGTCGTGGCAATCGACGTGGTCGTCGATGTTGTTGTGCTCGATGTCGTTGTCGTCGAACTCGTTGAAGTCGTCGACGCCGGCTGCGTGGTGGTGGTGTCGAGAGTGATCGTGGTCGCCACCGCTGTCGCTGCATCGCCGCACGTCACCTGCGGAAGGTCAGCGGCATCCGCGTTGGTATCGACAAACGCGAGCGCGATCCACGCCAGTTGGTCGGGATTGCCAGGTCGTTGGATCACTGCCCAGCGATCGTCGGTGACGCCAACCAGTTGCAGTTCGTCACCGGCCTTGACGAGACCGATCGCGTCGCCACCCGGTACCGGACAGTCGTAGATCGATGTTTCGCCGACCGCCGTACCCGACTCGCGATCGTCGTGCACCTTTCCGGCGGCAAACCAGCCCGCACCCGCCGCGCCAAGCGAACCGACGATGAGTGCGAGCCGAGCGCCGAGCCCGCTCATTGCAGTTGCACCGTCGTAGTCACCTATTCAGTGAAACACGGCGCCACCGCTCAAACCAGGATTCACATCAGCTAGAACAGCCCAGTGGACGAACGCAGACCGTGGGCACAGCCGGAGTCGCCGGCTCCGTTCTCCTCTCCGCCACCCACCAGATCGGTAGTGCTTGCCGATGCGGTGGCAACAAAGCAACGAAAGGTGCTCTTCGTGACACGCGTGGTTGTCGGCTTGCTGGTCGTGGCCGCTGTCGTGGTGGCGTTTCTCGCGTTGACCAACGACTCCGATCGTGTTGCCGCACGGGTTGACTCCGCGGCCGGGCCGACATCTGTGCTGCCTACAACCACCACGACCACCTACGTGGCGCTCGGCGGCGTCACCATTCTCTCAACGCGTTCGGACACCTCGGCCAGGTCACTGAAGTTGGACTTCTCGCAGTTGACCGTCGGAGCATGCTTTAACGTCGTGCACGAGCCGGGTCGCGACCCCGAACCCGAGCCGATCGATTGCGCCGAGCCGCACTACTACCAGCTGTATGCGGTCGGGGAGGTGCCGACTGGAGTGACCGACTATTCGGCCGTCGACGACCTTGCGCGAAATTTCTGCCACGAGGCGTTTCTAGAGTTCGTTGATCTCTGGTGGTACCCGGATTCGCATTTCACGTTTTCGTGGAACCCGCCCGAGGAGTCGGAGTATCCCCTGAGCCGGGCGAACTACTGCTTTCTCGATGTTCCTGGCGACTACGCGTGGACCGGCAACGCCGAAGGTAGCCGCGCGTGAGCCGACTACCTCCGCCTCCTCCTCCGTTCTTCACATCGGCGACACCCGGGTTTTCGGTAGTACTTCCCGACACGCCATCCATCAGGCGCGCACTGATTCCATTGTTCGTAATTGGTTGCCTCGCGCTTGCCTCATTGGTCGGCGGAGCCGTCGTATTGGCGAACCAGTCGGTTCCTGTCTCGCCGTTTATCGACTCGCGGGCTGGAGCTACCTCGACCTCGACCACTACAACAATCGCACTTGCGCCAGGCGAGGTCAGGTTTCTGGCGACTCGATCACCGATCAGCCACGTCGACCATGAGATCGACTTTGTCGGCGTCGCAATTGCGACGTGCTTCAACTTGCGCCCGGGCGACATCATCGAACGAAAGGGCTGCGACACCGAGCACTTCTACCAGTTCTATGCCCGTGGTGAAGTCCCGCTCGACATCACCGAATATTCAAAGGTCAATCAATTCACGCTCGAGTTTTGCGCGTCCGAGTTCGCCGAGTTCGTCGATGTGTCGACGAGTAACTCTCGATTCCGCATCGACGCCCGCCCGCCGGATCTTGCGTACTGGCCGGAGTATCGATTCTTGAACTGCTTCATCTTCGTGGAGGGCGACCTCGGGTGGATCGGCTCTGCCAAACACAGCGGCGTGACCACCGACTAAGTCGTCGTGGATTCTTTGACCTGGAAGGTCTTTAGGTCGCTGCAGAAGTCGAGCGCGTAGTCGCCGCCTTCGCGACCCATGCCGCTGATGCCAATACCACCGAACGGTGCCGTGAGGTCGCGGATGAGGAAGCAGTTGGTCCAGATCGTGCCGGCGCGGATGGCGCGGCCCATGCGCTCGGCGCGTGCTTGCGACGACGTGTAGACAATCGCCGACAACCCGTACGGAGTCGAGTTTGCGAGTCGCACCGCGTCGGCTTCGTCTGTGAACGTCTGGAACGTGAGCACAGGGCCGAAGACTTCGTTCTGCACGATCTCGCTGTCGTTGGACTTGGGCTCGACCAGCGTGGGTTCGTACCACAGGCCGTCGTCGTCACCGAGTTCGCTGCGCTTGCCACCGCGCAGGATCGTGTCGCCGTTTGCACGCGCACGCTCGACGAAGCCCGCGACGCGTGCGAAGTGGGTTGGATGGATCATCGGACTGATCGTGGTAGCCGGATCGTGCGAGTCGCCGAGCACGTGCTGATCGGCGAACTTGTTGAACAGGCGCAGGAACTCGTCGCGCACGTTGGCTTCCACCAACAGGCGCGTGCCGGCCAAACACACCTGACCCGAGTCGTCGTATTGGCCTGCTGCCTTTTGCGCAGCTGCCTCGAGATCGGCGTCGGCGAACACGATGAACGGTCCCTTGCCGCCGAGTTCGGCAGTAAACGGAACCAGGTTTGTCGCGGCCGCGCGACCGATGTGTCGCCCAGTTTCGGGTGAGCCGGTGAAGCTGATCCGCCGAACACGCTGGTCGGCAACGAGCGCGGCGCCAACTTCCGCACCAATTCCCTGCACGACGTTGAACACGCCGGCCGGCACGCCGGCAGCGTGGGCGAGGTCGGCGAGCAAACTGCACGACAACGGACTCCACTCGGCGGGCTTCAGCACGACTGTATTGCCGGCCGCGAGTGCAGGCGCACACTTCCATGTGCTGAGCATGAACGGCGCGTTCCACGGAGTGATGACAACCGTTGGCCCGGCGGGCATGCGGATGACGCGGTTGGCGGTGCCGTTCGATTCCCAGACGCGTTCTTCGTACTGAGCGGCAAGGTCGGCGTAGGCACGGAAGTTGCGCGCGCCACGAGAGAGCACACGCAGTCGCAGGCTTTCGTGCAGCATCGCCATGTCGAGACACTCGACGGCGGCGAGCGATTCGATGTTGGCGTCGATCAGGTCGGCGAGGCGGCGCAGGATTTCGGCGCGCCCGCTGGCTCCAAGCGCCGCCCACGCAGGAAAGGCGTCGACCGCCGCGCCGACGGCTAAGGCGGCCGTCGCTGCGTCGCCGCGCGAAACATCGGCCAACTTCACCGACCAGTCGAGCGGCGAACGGTCTTCAAACGTTGTCGGTGATGAAACGCGCTTGCCACCGATGTAGTGATCGGTGGAAACCGACACGCCGCCGACGTCGACGCGCTTGCCCTTAGTGAAGGGATTGGCAACAAACGGAGACGCGCTCATTCGGGGAGCTTCGGGTGAATGCGCGGAAACGGCAGTTGGTCGCGCTCCGTCGCCAGTGGGCGACGCTGACCGCGCAACGGCCAATCGCCACCCATCGCAGTGCTGAGTACTTCTTCAGTCTCGGTCGGCTGCGCGCCGACTTCGTCGCTCACCGGTGTCGGACCTTCGACGATGTGATTCGTGAGCGCGCCAAGTCCTTCGACGTCGACAGTCACTTCGTCGCCGGGCTGCACGCTGCGACTGATGGCGGGAGTACCCGAGAGAATCACGTCACCAGGAACAAGTGTGATCAGGCGTGCGATGTCGGCGACGAGGTAGTGCATGTCCCACGCCATCTCGTCGGTGCTGCCGTCTTGCTTCACTTCACCGTTAACCAGCGTGCGGATGCGCTTGCCGCGAAAGTCCCAATCGGTAATCAGGCCCGGGCCAAGAGGGCACAACGTGTCTGCACCCTTCACGCGCAGCATCGAGCCGCTGTCTGTGTCGCGGAAGTCGTGCAGCCCGTAATCGTTGGCAACCGTGTAACCAGCGATGTACTCGCCTGCCTGTGCGTACGACACGTTGCGACAGGTGCGGCCAATCACGATCGCCACCTCGCCCTCGTAGTTCAACCACTTGCAGTTGCTCGGCCGCACGACGGCAGCCCGATGGGCGTTGAGCGCGCTGATCGGCTTGTGGAAGTAGGTCGGTGCTGGCGGCAACGACACACCGAACTCGTGCACACGCGAGATGTGGTTCAGGTGACAGCAGATGATCTTGGTTGGCTCTACCGGCGCCAGGTGAACAGCGTCGGCGACAGCGACCGAGCGACCGTCGGCTGCAACGAGTGCATCGCCCTCACGTGTCATCACTGTCGGATAACCGTCGAGCAAAACCCTTCTGATGTCTGCCACGGAACTAACTCCTTTGGGGCCAAACTATAGTTTCGGACCATGAACGGCTATCAACCATGAACGGCAGCAATCTGAACGGCTTCATGTTCCCACGCACCACCGGTGGCACTGCTTCCATCTTGCCGCCGATGCCATGGCATTACAGCGGCGATCTGCTGACGGTCGAGTTTCGCACGGATCCGTCGCGCATCGCCGAGCTGTTGCCCGAGCCGCTGACGCTCGTCTCCGACGACGACGACCCGGGTGCCGTAGCGATGATCTTCGCCGATTGGCAAAGCTGCGGTAACGACTTCGCCGAACTAGACGACCCGATCCGCTCGCAGTACAAGGAAGCGTTCGTTGTCGTGCGTTGCATGTACAACGGCAAGATCTACAGCCGGTGCGTGTACATATGGGTCGACACCGACTTCGCAATGGTGCGCGGCCACTTCCAGGGCTATCCGAAGAAGCTCGGCAGCATCTGGCAGACACGACCTGTCACCATCGGCAAGGCCGGTCCACGTGTCGCACCGGGTGGTCGCTTCACTGGCACGGTCGCGTATTACGACCGCCGCATCGTCAACGCTCACGTCACGTTGCGCGAACAAAGCAAAGGCAATGGGTTTGTGAATGGGCACGCGATGGTTCACTCGCGCTTCATGCCGCGCATCGAAGGCGGCTCGGACAGCTACAGCGAGTTGGTGACGATGAGCGGCGTCGATGTCGAGCTTGGCCAAGCCTGGAGTGGTGACGCTGAACTCGAGTTGTTACCCAGCCCGGTCGAAGAAGTCGCTCGCCTCGAAGTGCGCGAGATCATCGGCGGCTACTGGCGCAGCGTCGGCACGACGTTCGCCGGCGGCACAACGTTGGCGGAGAACGTGTAGCGATGAGCGCAGGCCCGGACGCTGGTGGAGTCTTCGACGCCAATGACCCTTCCTTCAACGACAATGTCGACATCGTCGACCCCGACTCATACGTCAATGGGTTTCCGCATGCGACGTTCCGCCGACTGCGCGACACAAAGCCGGTCAGTTGGCACGAAGAGCACGATGGTGGCAAAGGCTTCTGGGCGGTCACTCGTTACGACGACTTGCTGAACGTCAGTCGCAACGTCGAACTCTTCTCCAGCGCAGAGGGCATCACGCTGGAAGAGATGGACCCCGACGACTTCGCCGCTCGCCGCAACATGTTGGAGTACGACCCGCCGGAACACACCCGCTATCGCCGTTTGGTCAGCAAGCCGTTCAGCCGACGTGAGGTATACGCGTACGAGAATGGAATCCGATTGCTTGCTCGCGAAGTTGTCGAGGAGGCGCGCACGCTTGGCGACCGGTTCGATTACGTCGATCGCATCGCCAAGCAGTTGCCGATGCGCATGCTCGGTCGGCTACTTGGTGTTCCTGACGAAGATGGCGGCTGGTTGGTCGAGCGCGGCGACGCATTGCTCGGCAACTTCGACCCGGAGATGACCGAACACCCGCTGGGCCTCACCGACACCGACGAGTTCAAACACATTCCTTTCCGCTCGCCGGCGGCGCTCGACCTGTACCGCTATGCCGAGCAGCAAGCCGAACAACGGCGCAAGCACCCCACCGACGACGTGATCTCGCGCCT
>JAYVVU010000204.1:0-4314 GCA_043786755.1 Actinomycetota bacterium | reverse complement strand
CCAGGGTCGTTGAGGTGGAGGTCGGCGAGGCGGACGTGGAAGTCGGGGCGGGCAAGGTCGTCGCGCTTGCGCTCGGATTGCTGGTGGAGCACGCCGCGATCAGGGCCGCCGCTGGCCCGGCGGCGGCGGCCAGGGAAGCGGTTCGCAGAATGAAGGCGCGGCGGTCAACGAGCGCGTGGCGAGCGAGCGGATGGTTTTGGATAGGGCGAAGATAGTGGCGACCGAGAACGCTTGCTATGTTGCTGCGGCATCTCGCGGGTGTAGTTCAGAGGCAGAACATCAGCTTCCCAAGCTGAGAACGCGGGTTCGATTCCCGTCACCCGCTCCGAAGTGTGCCCGATAACGCCTTTCGCTGCAGGGCAGCACGCCGATAACTCAGGGTGCTCACTATGCCAAACGAGCAGGCAAACCCCGAGCCAGCGGAGAATCGGGGAGGCGGAGTCCTTTGGATATCAGGACTCGGCCTTGTCGCGCTTGCGGTCTGTGCCATCCATCTGTGGCACTCCGACGGCTGGATCGGTGACTACTCATATCTGGCGGCCACGGTTGGGGCGGGCGCGGTCGCTTGGTGCATCGCCGTGCGCCGCGGCGGCACGACGCGACGTTGGCTGGCGGCGGGCATCAGCGCCTCAGCACTCGGCGATGTGCTCTACCAGATCTATCTGTCGATCAATCACTTCGAGCCAGACGTGTCAGTCGCCGATGCCCCATGGATCGCGTCATACGTCGGCGTTGGCATTGCAATGATGTTGCTGCTCGGCCACGGGCAGAAGCGACTGCGTAGCGCAGTCGACGGGCTGATCGACATGGCAGTGGTCGTCGTGGTCGCGTGTCTGCTGTTGTGGGAGTTCTGGCTCAACGAGACCTTCACCGAGGGATCGATTCCAATCTTTGTTCGCTTCGTGTGGGCGAGCTATCCGATCTTGGATGCAGTGCTTTTGGCTCTCGTCGTGCGCACGCTGCTCGAGCGACGGACGCACACGATGATGGGCGTACTGCTTGCCGCAGGCGTGACGTGCTGGCTGATCTCCGACTTCTATTTCATGACGATCGAACCGAGCCCGCTGGTCAGTGACTTGCTTGATGTTGGATGGATGCTTGGTGCCGCGCTGCTAGCTGGTGCGTGTTGGTTCGACACGGGTGTGACGGCGAACAACGCCGTCGACCACTTTCGCGACGACGTGGGCAAGGTGCGTACCGCGCTGGCGATGGTGCCCGTGCTGGTTCCGAGTGTCATCGAGTTGATTTCGTACCTGAACGGCCAGGAGGCCAACCCGATTCCGCTCTTCGTCGGAACCATCGTGTTCGCTGCGCTCGCTGGAGCTCGTGCATTGCGACTGCTTCGTATGCGCGACGCGGCGCAATTGCACATCATGCAGAGCGAGCAGCTCTACCGCGCGCTTGCTGCTAACTCGTCCGACGCCGTCGTGCTGCTCGACAAGAACGGATGCATCATCAACGACGCGTCCGCTTTCGCCGAGTTGCTGGGCCAACCCGGTGCACCAACGACGGGCCGCAGTGCGTGGGATCTGGTCTCGACCACCGGCGATGGGCAACACAACATGATCAGGCAGATTCTGGCCTCGCCAGGCGTTGTCCTCGCGGGAGAGCTCCGCGTTCGACGGCCCGACGGCGTTGAGCTCTGGCTATCGACCCGCGCGGTCAACCTGCTCGACGACCCAGTAGTCGGTGGAATCGTCGTCAACGTTCACGACGTCACGGATCGCAAGCAGGCCGAAGACGAGTTGGTGCACCAGGCATTTCACGACTCACTGACCGGTCTCGCCAACCGCGCGCTGTTCCGCGACCGTGTTGCGCACGCGCTCAGTCGCCGTGGTCGCAGCGGTTTCGACCCGGCGGTCATCTACATCGACCTCGACGGCTTCAAGAACATCAACGATGGTCTCGGCCACGAAGCGGGCGACAAGGTGCTCAAGGAGGTGGCCGATCGACTGAGCGGCGTCGTGCGTTCCGGCGACACCGTCGCCCGGCTCGGTGGTGACGAGTTCGCAATTCTCGTCGAGGAGTCCGGCCATGTGTACGTCGAGGCGGAAGCGATCGCCGACCGGACCTTGCAGGCGATGATGGCACCGATCTCGCTGGGCGATCGCGACGTGACACTGTCGGCGAGCCTTGGCATCGCGCACGGCGATGCGCTGGCGACGGCCTCGTCGCTCTTGCGTGATGCCGACGTTGCGATGTACCAGGCCAAGACGCAAGGCAAGGCGCGCTGGGTGTTGTACGAGTCGGCAATGCGGGCGATGGCCGTCGAGCGCTTGGAACTCGAGACCGACATGGCGCGAGCGGTCGAGGCCAATCAACTCGAGCTTGTGTACCAGCCAGTTGTCGAGTTGGAGACCAACAAGATCGTCGGCTTCGAAGCGCTCGTGCGATGGGAACACCCGATCCTCGGCACGATCATGCCCGATCAGTTCATCCCGATCGCAGAAGACAACGGGATGATCATCGTCATCGGCGAATGGGTACTGCGCACCGCGTGTCGTACGGCGGCTGAGTGGCGCGAGCGCCACCCCGGCTCGTTGACCATGGCCGTCAACTTGTCGGCGCGGCAGTTGGCGGCACCGGAACTGTTTAATCACGTGCAAGACGCGTTGCGTGCTGCGCGACTCGACCCCGCCGCGCTCGTGCTCGAGATGACGGAGACAGCGCTTGTGCACGACCCGGCGCTGGCTGCCAGCAAACTGCAGGAGCTGCGCGGCCTCGGGGTGCGATTGGCGATCGACGACTTCGGGACCGGGTATTCATCGCTGAGCTACCTGCGGCAGTTTCCAATCGACATTCTCAAGATCGATCGGTCGTTCATCAACATGATCGTCGACCGTGATCAGGTCCCTGCGATCGTGCGCGGGTTACTCGATCTCGGTCGCACGCTGCAACTGGAAACAGTTGCCGAGGGCATCGAGTCCGGTGCCCAACTCGCACAGTTGCGTGACGAACGCTGCGCTCTCGGGCAAGGGTTCCTGTTTGCACGCCCTCTGCGCGCAGAGGACGCAGAGCGGTTGCTAGAGACCTTGGCCCCGCCAACTGAAGTCGAAGTAGCACAGCTAGCCCCGAGCTGAAACCCCGTACCCGCTACCTTCGCTGACGTGCCTGAGAAATTGATTCGTGTCGACGAGGTTGCGTTGCAGCCTTGGCGCAACGGCGGTGGGAAGACACGCGAGTTGCTGGCATGGCCGTCAGCGGAGGATTGCCGACTTCGCATCGCGCTGGCCGAGATCGAGCAGGACGGGCCGTTCTCGACCTACGAGGGTGTCGAGCGTTGGATCGTGGTGATCTCCGGTGTTGGGATTGAACTCAACTTCGGCGAGCAAGACCGCCTGCTACTCGCGGGCGACCAACCATTCTGCTTCGACGGGGCCGACGCGCCCGGTTGCCGATTGCTCGACGGACCGACCCGCGATCTCAACCTGATGGTGCATGGCGGTCGCGGTGCGATGCGAGCGGTCCGGTCGGGCACGGCGTGGGCTGAAGACTTCGCGATGCGCGGAGTGTTCGCTGCGGCGGCAGGAACGTTGCATGCGGCAGGCGAAGGTCGTGAAGTGCCGTCGATGAGTTTGCTGTGGGCCGACGAACGCGCAGGTGAGTGGACGTTCGATTACACCGAGCCGCAATCAACTACGAAGGCGTGGTGGCTCGGCTTTACGCCTTCGGAGGAGCCGTTGTCGGAGTAACCGCTGGTTGGCGGAAGCGACTCGCGGGTCGCACTTCAGCGAGTGGACGCGCGGCCGCCTTGTTCCAACCGACGCCCTTTAGCTTGCCTGACGGCGGCCACAGGTCGTCGCGGCTATACGCCCACCACTCGTACGGGTTGAGGTAATACGAGCACGTCTCGATCGCCTTGCCGAGCTTCGCTTTGCGACCACCGCGCAACCACACGATCAGTCCGCCGACGACTCCGATCAGCGACCACAAGCCGTAGAGCGGTAGGTACAGCGGGCCGAACCAACGCGCCTGCCACACGTGCACGGCTTCGTGATCGGTGATCAGCTTGCAGCGCCGCGCCCCATCGACATCGCCGGCGCCTGAGATCACGTTGCCGACGGTCAGCGCGAAGCCCGGCTGCAAGCTGAAACCGTCGCGATACACGTGGCGGTTCTGTCGGCGACTAAGCGAAGGCTCGTAGCCGAGCGCACCCTTGAGTCGACCGGCGACGTGAGTGAGTAGGCCGACGCCGATCGACAGCGTCGCCCATGTGGAATCGAGCACGAACGCGATCACGCCGTCGAGCGAACGCCACGCATAGATCTGTCGCCATCCGCTGATCACACCGTTGAGGCCCGCGATCGCGGCCAT
>JAYVVU010000203.1:0-4335 GCA_043786755.1 Actinomycetota bacterium | reverse complement strand
GGGAGAGCGCCGGCGACGTCGGCCAAACCTCCGGTTTTGACGAGCGGATAGCACTCGGAGGTAACGAACAACACGTTCACTGACTTTGAGGGTACATTCCGGTCATGGCTGAACCGAAGGTGCTGGTCATCGTGCTGGCGGGCGGCGAGGGCAAACGCATGCTGCCGCTGACTGCCGACCGCGCCAAGCCAGCGGTCCCGTTTGGCGGCAACTACCGCATCATTGATTTCGCGCTCTCCAACTTCGCCAACTCGCGCTACTTGAAGATCGTCGTGCTGACGCAATACAAGAGCCACAGCCTCGACCGACACATCAGCGCAACGTGGCGCTTCAGCAGTTTGCTCGGCAACTACGTGGCACCGGTGCCCGCGCAAATGCGTCGCGGGCCGCATTGGTTTGCAGGTTCGGCGGATGCGATTTACCAGAACCTGAACCTGATCGGCGACGAGGAACCTGATGTCGTGTGCGTGTTCGGTGCCGACCACATCTATCGCATGGATGTGAGCCAGATGGTCGACCATCATCTCGCGACGGGCGCAGGCGTCAGTGTTGCTGCGATCCCCGTCAGCGTCGACGCGGCGAGTTCGTTTGGTGTGATCGAGACTGGTGTGGGCTCGCGGATCAAGGCGTTCCACGAGAAGTCGCCGCATCCGCCGACGATGGCCGGCGATCCGACGCGTTGCCTCGCGAGTATGGGCAACTACGTCTTCACCACCAAGACGCTGATTGACATCGTGACGCCTGCGGGCGAGGACGATGCGTACACCGACTTAGGCGCGCACATCATTCCCGCGCTCACCGCATCCGGTGATGCGCACGTGTACGACTTCTCGACGAACGTGGTGCCCGGTCAGCACGAGCGCGAGAAGGGCTACTGGCGCGACGTCGGCACCATCGATTCGTACTTCGACGCGAACATGGATCTGCTGTCGCCGTTGCCGGTGTTCGACCTTTACAACAGCCAGTGGCCGGTGTTCACCAATCAGCCACCGTTGCCACCAGCGAAGGTTTCGCGTGGCGAGAATGGCGAGCCGTCGTTCGTTGAAGGCAGCTTGTTGTGCGCCGGTTCAATCATCTCGGGCGGACACGTCGAGCGATCGATTGTTTCGCCGGCCGTGCGCGTGCATCACGACTCGCACATCACCGACAGCATTCTGTTTCCGGGTGTGCGCATTGGCGCGGGTGCGACGGTCAACCGCTGCATCATCGACAAGAACGTCCAGGTTCCGCCCGGCACGCAGATCGGTGTCGATCACGCGGCCGATGCGGAACGGTTCACGATCAGCGACAACGGCATTGTCGTGATCGAGAAGGACTTTAGTACCTGGTAGCCGCAGTCATCGCCGCTGTAAAATTGCATGAGACAAGCGATGACGGAGGTCAGCGATGAATGACTGGAACGATCGAATGGGTGGCGGCGCAGGTGGTTGGTGGTGGATGGCGCTGATGATGGTCATCTTTTGGGGAGGACTCATTTGGCTTGCCGTTGCGTTGATTCGTCGACCGTACCGCGCAGTTCAGGCCGCGGGTTCAGCACCGAGTGCACGACCGACAGCGCAAGAGATTTTGGCCGAACGCCTCGCGCGCGGCGAGATCGAAGCCGACGACTATCGCAGTCGCCTCGATGTCCTCAACCGCAGCAACGGCGGCTGATCAGTTGCCGATCACGGTTCGATGACGCGGCGAACAGCGACGATCCTGTCTGCACTCGGTAAGGCGCGGATGCGCACAGGGATGCCCGGGCCGACCGCTTGAATCCACATTGTCGAGTTCAGCGCCACTCCAACGTGGCCGATTTGGCTCAGGTCGTTCGCGGAGTACATGAACACAAGGTCGCCCGCCTTGATCGGGGATGACTTCCAGTCAACCGCGGTACCTACTTTGGAGAGTGCTCGGCTCTGGTGTGGGAGTTCAATGCCGATCTGTCGGTAGCCAGCAATCACCAGCCCGGAACAGTCAAATGTGTCAGGGCCGGCGGTGAAGAACTTGTAAGGCTTACCGACCTGCGCCTGGAGGTACGTCGTCAACGTGTCGGTCGGCGTGGTGGCGACGGGGGTCGCTGATGTTGAGCCTGGGATGCGCAGGACCTGGCCGGGATGGATGACGCTGGAAGTCTTCAGACCGTTCGCCTTTAGCAACGCTGCCAGTGTGACCCGCTGCGCCGCGGCGATCGATGCGAGTCCGTCCCCGGCCTTGACGGTGTACGAGGTCGTCGGACCCGTCGGTGTCGGTGTTGGTGGCGAGTTGGTCGCTCCGGCGGGAACCTTCAATGTGTCGCCGGGATGGATGACACTCGTTGCTGTCAGCGAGTTGGCCGCAAGCAAGTCGGCGAAAGCGACACCCAGTCGGCGGGCGATGCCGTCGAGGCTGTCGCCGGCTTGAACGGTGTAGTTCGACGTCTCGTTGACCGGCGTTGGGCTGGAATGCGCCCAGACCGTGGCACCGCCCCCGCCGATAACGGCGGACGCTGCGATGCCAACGGAAAGGATGCGGGTTAGAAGTGTTCGTTCCACGACAGTGATTTCGGCACTGTCAGCGTTCTCCTTGAGGAAATCCTGACAGTCCGACCGCTGTCACGAACCGAGCAGGGACTCCATCTCAGTAATTTCGGCCTGCTGGGCAGCGATGACCTGATCGGCGAGGGCGAGGACATCGGCGTTCGAGCCGCTCGCCTTGACCGTCTGTGCCATTGCGATGGCGCCTTGGTGGTGGCGGATCATCATGTCGAGCCAAAGACTGTCGAACTCGGCTCCGGTTGCGGCGCCGAGCATGTCCATATCCTCGACCGACATCATGCCGTCCATCGCTGACATGTCGTGGCCGTCACCCATGTCCATCTGCATTGGCTGACCCCACATCGTCAACCAACCGCCCATCATGGTGATCTCCGGGTCTTGCCCGCCCTTGATTCGCGTTGCGAGATCGCGAACTTGTTCGCTCGCCCCAACTGTGGGATCTAGCGCGATGTCGGCCATCTCGATCGCCTGCTCGTGATGAGGAATCATGCCCTGCGCAAAGGCCACATCGGCGTCGTTGAACGCGGCGTCGGTGGCTTGGGTGGCTGGGCTTGCCGTGTCGTCGCTGCCGCAGGCGGCGAGTCCTAGTGCGCCGATAGTCGCAATCAGGGTGAGTGTTCGGAATTTCATGGAGTGTGCCTTTCGGGGGTTGGTAGTGCTACTACACAGTGTAGATGATTGGTCAGGATTCTTTACGTCAGGTGGTAGGCCAGATTCCGAGTGCGGTTGCGGTGACCTGGCCCACGATGCCGTCGACCTCGAGTCCGAGTTGTGTTTGTAGTGCCCGGACCGCGGCATCGGTCTCGGCACCGAAACTGCCATCGACGGCGCTCACCGCGAACCCCGACACCTGTAGCGCCTGTTGTAAACAAACCACATCCAGTCCGATGTCGCCGAGTTGTAACGGCGATCCGGACAAGACACATATTGCCGACTCCCCGTTGGCTTCGACTGTCGGCAGTGTGGTCGATACACCAAACGGAGAGAGTGTTGTTGTGGATGAAGCGCTCGCAGCGGACGCACTCGCTGGACCGTCGTCGGCAACCGCTGGGGGCGACACGACCATCGCGGCGGTGACGGCGACGACAAGTACCCCGACGGCGAACTCGGTTCCCATGGCTCTGCGCAGGTTGCTAACCACCCGGCGCGATGCGGTGGCGGCAGATCGCAACCTTCGGTTGACGCGTTGGCGGTTGATGTCGGCAACTTTCAGCATTGCGCCGAGCACGACAACTTTCAGAACTAAGAGCTTGCCGTGGTTCGCCGCAAACAGTTGCCCAGGACTTCCGACCAATCGGATCGCCTGCAGGACTCCTGTGACGACGATGACAGTCACCGCAACCTGCGCCAAGCGCGCGAACCGATTGACGCTGTCGATCAATTCCTCAATCGTGCATTCTCGGATTGCGACCATGCCGATGATCGCGAGCCCGCCTATCCACGCTGCTGCGGCCGCGGAGTGTGCCACGTCGAGTGGAATGCCGATGAGGGCCCAGCGCATGGAGCGGGCGTGGCCGGCGTATGCCCACGTTGCAAAGAGCCCGAGCAACAGCACGACGGCGAGGGTCCACTGCGACTCCTCGGTCTGCGTCAGGGCCATAAACATTGCCCACGCGAGTGCCGCGACGAGCAGGATGCGGATCCCGAAGGCAGTTCCCGCATCGGTGCTGAACGCCGCCGACACACCCCCGAGCGATGCCCAAGGCGGCTTGGCTTCGATGTCGGAGGCAATGACGAGCAACTGGACGAACGCTGCCCCCGCCGTTGTGGCGAGCGACCAGGTCACAGCTCGCCGAATCAATGGGTGGTCCCACGCCCC
>JAYVVU010000202.1:0-4349 GCA_043786755.1 Actinomycetota bacterium | reverse complement strand
GAACAGTCCGATGGCACCGCACACGCCTGGTCAGGGCCACCGTCTAGGGTCGGTTGCATGTCGAGTCGACTTGCAGTCGTGACGGGAGCGAGCCGTGGGATCGGTCGGGCGCTGACCCAACGATTGACCTCGACGGGTATGACCGTGGTAGCGATTGGCCGCACGTCATCCGACCTCGAGCAGCTGGCGCAGGAATCGGGTGCCCACCCGTTCGTGTTGGACGTGCGCGACCCGGCCGCCGTCGAGGAAGCGTTCGGCCGCATCGCAATCGAGCACGGGGTGCCAGACCTGCTCGTCAACAATGCGGGGATCTCCGGGGGAAGTGGTCTCACCTGGGACTTGGAACCTGACGCGTGGTGGCAAGTGCTGGAGATCAACGTGAGGGGCACCTATTTGTGCAGTCGGGCAGTGCTCCCCGCGATGCTGGAGCGCGGAAGCGGTCGCATCATCAACCTTTCCTCGGGAGCGGCGACCTTCCCTGTCGGCCTCGACAACGATGGCACTCTCACCTCGGCCTACATGGCAAGCAAGGCGGCGGTAAACCGGTTCACCGAGGCGCTCGCTGGGGAGTGCTTCGCCGCAGGTGTTCGGGTGTTCGCGATATCGCCGGGCATGGTGAAGACGGACATGACTGCCGCGGTCTTCGCCGACCTGTGGGACGACGACAAAACCTGGACTCCGATCGAGAAGTCGTTGGACCTCATCACCGACCTCGACTCGGGCATGCTCGATCAACTGTCAGGACGGTACTTCCGCGCCGCCGTCGACGACTGGCGATCCCTTGCCCGCAGAGCCGACGAGGTCATCGCGCTCGACACGAATGTCCTGCGGCTCGCAGACCTCCCCTGACCAGCCGCGACCCGACACTGCGTTCAGTCAGACGCGCCGGAGATACGCATGTGCGACATGCGCCAGGTGGCGATGCCCACGTTGGTGAGATCTGCGCAATGCCGGTGAGCGCGGCACCAAACAACCGCTCCACCAGGAAGACGATTGCCAGTGACCACTCCCTCAAAACGGTGTCTGCCCCCAGTGGCATCACCGACGAATCGGGAGAGGCGCCTGGGGGCGTATAACCACAACATACCCCCGCCGTACGCTCCGAACAACTGTGCAGCCGTACCCCTACACCCATGCTTGATTGGTTGACGTGGCACGAGCAGGCGACCCGTCGCTTCGGTACGCCTGCGTCTCAGATCGATTTGTTCTAACTACTCGACGCGCATTCCGCTGATTGCTCTCGCGATCACTAGCTGTTGGATTTCGCTGGTGCCTTCGAAGATGGTGTGGATCTTCGCGTCGCGGTGCCAACGCTCGACTGGGTACTCGCGGGTGTAGCCGTAGCCGCCGAGAATCTGGATGGCGTCTTCTGTGACGCGTACCGCGACCTCGCTGGCTTTGTACTTGCTCATCGAGCCTTCGCCGTTCTTGAAGCCGCCGTTGCGGGCAAGCCACGCGGCGCGCCAGATCAGCAGACGACTGGCATCGATCTCGGTCGCCATGTTCGCCAGCTTGAACGCGATTGCCTGGTGCATGATGATCGGCTTGCCGAACGTCTTTCGCTCCTTCGCATAGTCGAGCGCGAACTCGTACGCCGCACGCGCAATGCCCAACGCCTGCGCGCCGACTGACGGACGGGTCGCCTCGAATGTCGTCATCGCTGGTTGCTTCTCGCCGCTGTGTCCCATCTCGCGCGCACGCGCCAACTTGGCATCGAGCTTCGCCTTGCCACCGAGCAAACAACTTCCGGGCACGCGGCAATCATCGAGCACGACCTCGGCGGTGTGCGATGCACGAATGCCGTGCTTCAAATACTTCTGGCCCTGGCTAATGCCCTTCGTGCCGGGCGGCACGATGAACGATGCGTGACCGCGGCCCTTCAACTCGGGCTCGACAGCGGCGACGACGACGTGCACATCGGCGATGCCACCGTTGGTGATCCACGCCTTCGTGCCGTTCAGCACCCACTCGTCTTTGGCTTCGTCGTACACCGCACGCGTGCGCAGCGACGAAACATCGGAGCCAGCGTCGGGTTCGCTGACGCAGAACGCACCAAGCTGAATCTTCTTCGCATCGCCGTAGCACTGCGGCACCCACTCGAGCACTTGCTCGGGTGTGCCGTTGCCGGCGATGCCCGCGGCTGCGAGCGCAGAGCCCATGATCGCCATGCCGATGCCGGCATCGCCCCAGAAGATCTCTTCGATGCACACCGGTAGCGTCAGGCCGGTCGAGTCGGCGTTCGAGTTCATCAAGAACTCCCAGCCGTACAGCCCGATCTCGGCAGCCTGCTGCACAATCGGGAACGGAAACTCTTCGCGCTCATCCCATTCGTGGGCTGCGGGGCGAATCACCGTCTCGGCGAAATCGTGCACCCACTTCTGGAGCTGCAGTTGGTCTTCGTTGAGGGCGAAATCGGCCATCGGGACTACCTCTATCGGTCGAAAGGGCTAAGTTACTCGTGGGTAACTCTACCCAATCGGAATGGCAAGCAACGCATTCGCGATGGTTTGGAACGTCAATTTCGCGCCCGCAGTCAACGGGTGCACGCCGTCCCAGCGGTAGTTCAAATTGGTCGCCAAGAACTCGCTGGTGCAGTAATCCTTCGGCCCGTCAATGAAGGTGGCGTTGGTCGGGTTCTCTGCCGCTATCTGGCGAAGCAAGTCGTTGATGTGCGCGACTCGCATGTCGTCACCGCGCTCGGGCAGTGCGGGAACGCCGGCACCAACGATGTCGGCCGGACGCATGCACGGCACTTCCAGCAACGCCGACTTCACACCGACTGCGGCCAGCGCGTTGATGCCCAACAGCACGCCGCCCATGAATCGATCGTCCGCAGTGGGCGTGCCGAACGGAATGTCAGTGCCCGCGACCTGCACATCGAATACGTCCCATGCACCAATCACGACCAGCGCGACTTCTGCCTGCGCGCCTTGCGCGGCGTCGGCCCAATCCTGTTGCCAACCGCCGCAGCCCGAGAACTTGCGCGTGTAGTCGTCGCGCGACGACACGGCCTGCCCATCGCTGTACACCGAGCAACCCTCAAGCGAACCGTCGGTAATGAGAAACGTCGACTCGATGCCGATCGGCAAGTTGATCGCCAACGAGTGAGCTGTTGAGTCGCCAACGATGACGACTCGGCGCGGCAACGTCGCGGCCGTGACAGGTGGGCCGACCGTTGTCTCCGTGGGGACAACCGACGAACCGGGAACTGTCGCCGGGACCGTAGTGCCGAGCGCGGTGGGATCGAACACCGCTGTGTTACCAGTGCGATCCTTCGCCGCGTCGAACACCGCGTCGGTGTTGACGAAGAACACGGTCATGCTGCCGGCGATTGCAAGAAAGCTGACCGACGCGCACGCGGTGCGCAGGTTCCAGTCGTGACGCTGGCGATTCTTCCACCAGCGACCGAGCACACCCTTGCGGATCGGCGTTTCGATATAGCGGTAGCAAATCTCGCTGACCGGAATCGCGATTGCCATCGCCTTCAAGAACTTGTCGGGCGATCCGTCGTACGCGCCAACGATGCGACTGATCGGCCACGTCCACAAATACAACCCGTACGAGCGCTTCCCGATTTCGACCAACGGTTGCGCACCAAACACCGCACGCGCACCACCCGCGATCGGGTGAACCAACACCGCGACCAGCGCCGCCGATGAAATCGTCACTGCCGGCAACAGCCACAAGTAGGTCGAGTCGCCGGCGACCTTGCCCGTGGCGAACGCAGCGAACAACACGGCGACCGCAAGGAACGCGATCACATTCAACGTCTGCCCGGCGCTCGCCGCGGCGCGACGCTGCGCACGCCACGGACGCCACAGAAACGCCGTCGCCGCGCCGAGCAGCAAACCGCTCGAGCGCGTGAAGGTAGAGAGGTATAAGAAGTTGGTTGAATCGACGGAGCGCATTCCCCACTGAGACGGGTCGAGCGAGAAGATGAACGGCCACTTGGTCGGCCACTTCGCCATGTGTGCCGCGGCAGTCGCAGCCATCAGGCCGAGCGAGATCGCCGCCAGCGTGGCGCCGCGCCGCTTGTCGCTCTCGCGAATCGCACCGCGCGCCTTGCGTGTGAAGAAGATGATGAACACGACCGGCCACAGCAGATACCACTGCTCTTCCACCGCCAGGCTCCAGAGGTGACGGAACAACGTGGGTGTGCCCGAGAAGTAGGCGACCTTGCTGAAGATCTGGCCCCAGTTGGCGAGATAGAAGATGCCCCACGGGTAATCGCGCCGCACTTGCGTGTGCTGCTCGGCAGTTCCCCAGAACACCGACCACACGCCGATCGCGATCAGCATGGTGAACAGCGCCGGCAGCAGTCGTCGCCAACGGCGTAGCCAGAAGTGCCA
>JAYVVU010000201.1:0-4365 GCA_043786755.1 Actinomycetota bacterium | reverse complement strand
TGGCTTGCCGACGTCGGCATCGCCACCGAGGTTTCTGTGTACGACAACACGCAGCTAGACGGCGTGATCGCCGCTGGCAAGTACGACATCTTCGTGGGGAGTTGGACCCCGTCCGTCGACCCCGACACCTTGCTCGGCTACTTCACGTGCGATGAGATCACCACCGATGCGTCTGGGCCGGTCAACGTCGCCAACTGGTGCAGCACGGAGTACGACGCGCTCTATGTCGAGCAGAGTCAGGAACTCGATCATGTTCGGCGAGTCGACATCGTGCACCAGACGATCACCCTGTTCCATGACGAGGCGACTTTTGTCGTGCTGTATAGCGACGTAGCGACGCAGGCCTATCGCACCGACCGTTTCGAGGGTTGGGTACGCCAGCCCGCCCACATCGGGCCAGTGCTGTTCAGCAATTCGTCGCCGACGTACTTCAATCTGAAGCCGTTGCCGTCCGACGATGGCGACTACGTCGGCGACGGCCTCTCCGGTGGGTTGATTGTCGGCCTGGTCGCTTTTGTTGGAGTCATCGTCGGCGCCCCCATCTTCTTCGGCTTGCGTTCAAGATCGCGGCGCCGCGGGTGATTGGAACTAGCGCCTGAGGTCGGGGTCCATCGCGTCGTGTGTCATGCGGGCACTCTCGATGCGAATAATCGGTCCGGTGTCTCCGTTTAACGCTCGATGAGGCAGCACGCGAGCCACCATCGGTGAAAGCAGCGCGACTGCCAAGCCGAGCACAAGTGCCATCACCCACGACTCGGTCGTCGATGGTGGAGTGCCGAAGAAGCTCAGGCGGTCGAAAACCAGGAAGCCCCAGAAGTACGTGTTGAACGTGACCAACCTTTGCAGCAGTGCAGGGTTCACAAAGAAATTGTGACAGAGGATGGCCGCAAGTACCAGTGCCTTTCACTACAACGCGGTGCGGATGCTCCACAGCTCGGGGAACAACTCGACGTCGAGCATCGCGCGTAGGTAGCTGACACCCGCGGTTCCACCGGTGCCGGTCTTGAAACCGATGATGCGCTGCACGGTGGTGAGGTGGCGGAAGCGCCACAACCGAAACGCGTCTTCCAGATCGACGAGCTCTTCACCGAGTTGATACAGATCCCAGTGCGCTTCTGGGTTGCGGTACACCTGCAGCCATGCAGCCTCGACGCCGGGGCTTGCAGCGTAGGGCTCGGTTACGTCGCGCTGCATCACGGCGTCGGGAACTTCGATGCCGCGCCGGTGCAGCAACTTCAACGACTCGTCGTACAGCGACGGCTGATGCAATGCGGCGTCGACTTCAGCGAAGCGTGTGTCGCGGCCGCGATGCTGTTCCATCATCGCTGCCTTCTTGTTGCCGCAGGCAAACTCGATACAGCGGTACTGCCAGCTTTGAAAGCCGCTGCTGTGTCCGAGGTGTGAGCGGATTGCCGAATATTCCGGCGGGGTCATGGTGGCGAGCACATCCCATGCGTGCACGAGTTGTTCCATGATGCGGCTGACGCGGCTGAGCATCTTAAACGCCGCTTGCAGTTGGTCATCAGCAACGTTCTTGATCGCGGCGCGTAGTTCGTGCAGCATCAACTTCATCCACAACTCGCTGGTCTGATGCTGGATGATGAACAGCAACTCGTTGTGATCAGGCGACAACGGATGCTGCGCCTGCAGCACCTCGTCCAGGTGCAAGTAGTCGCCGTAATCCATTGCCTTCTTCTCGCTCATGCTGGCGGCGACTCGGCAGGCGCATCGGCCGGCGCCTCGACGACCTTCTTCTTTGGCGGTGGTACTCCGACTGCGGGTGCCTTGTCGGCCCACTCTGGCCAGCGGCGGCGGCTGACGATGCTGAGCGTGCGCAACAGTCGCATCGCTACTTCGTCTTCTTGCGCAGGTCGGGCGATGATCGTGCCGTCGTCGATCATGCGCTTGATGACCTCTTCGCCGAGTTCGGTGCGCACGATGGTCAGCGTCCAGTCGTTGTCCTTACCGATGCCACCTGTGGCGATGTCGCTGTGCTCAGCCGCGAAGTCGGGGCAGCTCTTGCAACCCTGACGCGTCCACTGATGGCACTCCTTCAGGTCGATCTCGTGATACGAGCCGTCCTTCATCCAGATCTGGAAGACGCCCTTGATGTTCATCTTCGCCATGTCTTGCTTGTGTAAGCCGTACTTCGCTTCGAACAACTCCGGGAAGATCGCGTCGTCGAACGTCTTGCTGCACAGCAGGCCGATGTTGAACAAGAACGGCTTGCTGACCTTTCCTGCCTTTCGATCCCACATGATCGGTGGCGAGGAGGTTTGGCAGCCCATGCCGACTAACGCCAGCTTGTCAAAGCCCTGTTCCTTCGCCTCGCGCAACGCCAGCGGGTTCGCGCAGTACGTGTAGCGGCTGCCGGCGGTGGCAAGAATCTCTTCCTTGTTGCGGGCGAGCACGGGCTTGGCCTTCCATGCGTCGTCGTCTTCAACACCGCTGACCATCGCTGCCTGGATGTAGTCGTTGTCCATCAGCCACGTCAGCATCGCCGTCACGAAGCCGCCGTCTTGGCCCAACTTGTGTTGCGTCTCATCGGTGGCGCGCGTCATCAGCAGTTGACGCCAGATGCCACCCATCTCGTCGGGCTGACGCACACGACCAAACAGGTGCAGGTCGGCTGCCGGTTCCCACGCACGAAAGCGTGGGCAGGCGCGAGTGCACGTCGTACAGCCCTTCATCCCGTGTACGCAGTTATCGGGGAAGAACTCCGGTTCCAGGTGGAAAGGGATGTACTTGCCCTCTTCGTGCTCGTAACCGATCACGTCGTGCGGGCAGGTAACCACGCAGCCCGCGCAGCCAGTGCACAAGCCAGTCGTAATGACTTCCGCGTATAACTCTTTCCATTGCGCCGTCCATCGCCCAGCCTGCGCCGGTGTCTGCAACACATCAGTCATGCCGATGACAATAGGGGACACACCTAGTGAGTACGCTCCCCGCCATGACCGATGCATCGCAAACAGGTATTCGAATTACTCCCAAGTTCTTTCCGCTGATGTGGATCCTCTTCCTCATCAAGCCACACGTAGGTGTCGACGGCTCCGACGTGCAGGCCAAATGGAAGACGCCGACCTTCATTCCGGTCGCTCCTGGCCAACACACGGTGACCGCCTACTTCCCGTACTTCTTCCCGAAGAAGGCCGGACCTGGCGAAGTTGCTGTCACAGTTGCTCCTGGGCAAATCGTCGATGTCACCTACAAGGCCCCGTGGATCGTGTTCCTCAAAGGCCGCATGACCGTTGCGTAGATCGGTCGCCTGACTGCGATCGATCACACCGTGATGCGGTCGAGCACTGCTTCGCGTGTGGGTTTCGCGCGGCCGCCGATTCGGTAGGCCGCGCGCAGAAGTTCCGTCGCTTGCGCAACTTGCGCGTCGCTTTGCGCGTGCACAATTGCCAGTGGGCGGTCGGGACCAACAACGTCGCCGACGCCAGCAATCGAAGTGAGCCCGACCGCGTGATCGATCGGGTCTTGCGGGCGCGTGCGACCGCCGCCGAGCGCGACGACGACCATTCCCACGGCACGGGTGTCGATGGCCGTCACGGCACCTGCGGCCGTCGGCGCGACTGCGACCTGCAGTGGAGCCTTCTTCATGTGCTTCCACGGATCGTCCATAAAGTTCTTCGGACCGTTGAGCGCCGCAACCATGCGATCGAACTTCTCCGCGGCGGCCCCAGAGTCGAGCGCCGCTTGCAGCTTGGTGCGCGCGGCCTTCTGCGAGCTCGCCAGCTTGCCGAGGATCAACATCTCGGCGCACAACGCCATCACCACGTCGTGCATGCGCGGTTCGCGGCGCACGCCAGTGAGGTATTCAACCGCGTACGCCATCTCGACCGCGTTGCCCGCCGCATCGGCGAGTGGCCGATCCATGTCGGTGATCAACGCAGTCGTTGGCAAGCCGGCGCCGGTTGCAACCTTGGTGATGCTGCGCGCTAACTCGCGTGCCTTGGGCAGTGTTGGCATGAATGCGCCGTTACCGCACTTCACGTCCATCGCCAAGCCCTGTAGCCCGGCGGCCAGCTTCTTCGAAAGAATCGACGCGGTGATCAGGCCGATACTTTCCACCGTGGCCGTGACATCGCGGATGCCGTACAAGCGTTTGTCGGCTGGCGCGAGGTCGGTCGTCTGCCCGATGACTGCGCACCCGACGTCGCGAACCACGGATCGGAACTTGTCCATCGCGGGCGTGGTGTCGTAGCCGGGGATTGCTTCGAACTTGTCGAACGTGCCACCCGTGTGCCCGAGACCGCGACCGGAGATCATCGGCACGTACCCGCCGCACGCCGCAATCAGCGGGGCCAATATCAGACTCACCGTGTCGCCAACGCCGCCGGTGGAGTGCTTGTCGAGCACCGG
>JAYVVU010000200.1:0-4382 GCA_043786755.1 Actinomycetota bacterium | reverse complement strand
CGCGAGCGACGTCGAGCCGTGCTCGGCTTCCTGCCTCGTCGACATAGTGGACCTCGCGCGACTGGGTGCACGTGGACATGGCGTCGCTGACCTCGAGTTGATAAGTGAATGTGATTTCTTTGCGCGATTCGTCCACCACAGGGGTTGCGTCGCGCTTGGCGATCAGTTCCTCAGCTCGACTCTGCGTAATTGGAACGGTGCCCTCGGCGTCGGCCGGACAGGTTCCAATCGTGCCAACGACCCAGTTGCGCCCGTAGAGCGGTATCCCTAGCACCAACTTGGTGTCGTCGTCGACAGCCTTCTTCGCCGCACGAATTGCGCTGCGCACCCAGCCGATCGGCGCGATCGGACCTGGCTCGTCGAACGAGTAGTCGTAGCCCATGATTCGGATGCGATCGACGACGTCGCCCATGGCGGCGTAGTCGTAGACCCACTTGCCACTATCGGAGTTGCGCTTGGTGTCGTAGATCGGGGGCACGCTGACAATCAGCAGCTTGCCGTGTTCGTGTAGGGCGGTTGCCAGATCAGTGACGAATGCAACCCAGTTCGGCCGGGTCGTCTCCCACGAGGCGTAGTCGTCGACGAAAGCGAAACCCTCGTAGTCGAGGTCGATGCCATCGAAGTTCTGGTGCAGAACCAAATCGAGGATGGCTTGCACGTGCAGCCCTCGATTCGCCGGGTTAGCGAGCAGCGCTGCCATCTCGGTCTTGCCGAGGCCGTCGATGATTGAAGGGATCACGAGCGTGTTCGTGGCGCGCGCGGTATCGATCAGCGCTTGCATCGCTGACGCTTCGATGTTGCCGGTGATGGTGATCGCGCTGACACCGGTTGCCGCGTACCAGAACGGCGAAATCTCGTGCAGCACACGTCCGTGCGCGGCAACCGATTCTGTCGCTTCCGCCAGCACCCAATACGGGGCCCATCCGCTGATCGGAATGTTCTCTAGCGGGGGAGGTGGGTCGCTGCGAGTCGCGTAGACGACGCCAGCGCCAATGGCCCCGGCAGCGATCAGCGCCGCGAGTATGCGTCGCGCGCGATACGGGTTCGACTTGCGCGCCGCCTTCGTGCGTGTCCCACCGGGCAGGCCGAGCGCAGTGCGATCGATCTCGCGCAGCGAGCCAACAACGGTGTAGCCGCGGCCCTCGGGAACATCGACCACGTTTGGCACCGCGAACGTGCGACAGCCGGCCGCGACTGCGCTGCGCACGCCCGTGGGCGAGTCCTCGATCGCGACGCAGTCCTTGGCGCGTACACCGAGGGCGGCAGCGGCCGCGAGGTAGGGCTCGGGGTGCGGCTTGCCGTGCGTGACTTCGTCGCCGGTGATGACGACATCGAATGAACCGGGCGGCAACGCAGCAACGACTGCATCGGCGAAACGAGTCCAACTCATCGTCACCAACGCACACGGGATCTGTTGCTTGCGCAGTGCGATCAACAAGTCGCGCGCTCCTGGACGCCACGGGACTTTGTGCCGCACGCGCTCGATAACGCCGTCGAGCAGGCGGTTGACGATGCTGTCGATCGGCAGGTTGACGCCGCCCCGATCGCGCAGAACGGCCGCCGCGTCGCGCAGGTCGAAGCCGACCAGCGATCGCGCATGCTCGTCGCTCCAGTGGCCACCGTGTTCGGCGACCAGGGCATATTCGGTGGCGATCCAGTAGGGCTCGGTGTCGACGAGCGTGCCGTCCATGTCCCACAGCACTGCCGCCGGCCGCGCCGATCCCGAGTTGCTGGACGCGGCGTTCATGTCGGAATTCGACCCTACTTGCTAGTCAGTTCGGGGTCCGGGCACCGCTTTGGAGCCTTTGCCCACCCCCAACCTTGAGCAATCCGGTGACAACTTGATGAATTTCGTAAAGAACCGACGCCGAGTGGCCGAAAAAGGACGAAGTAACCCCGGCAAGACCGGCTTCGACTCTCGGCGGAAACGAGATCGAACGCCGTAATCGATGAAGGCGGCACGCGATGAAGTCCACCACTGGCAATCAACTAGACGAACTATCTAGTCGGGCGTCCAAGCGCGCCATTTCGCGCTTTGGGCGGTCGTTGATCGCAATGGCGGTGATCGCTGTCGGGCTTCCGCTCGTCAGTTTGATTCCAGATGCCAACCCCGCGCAGGCGGACCCCGCGTCCAACGCGCCCAACGTCACTCAGACGACCCCCGGTGTGCTTACTGGTGGCACTGTTCCCGACGGCATCTGCAGCGCGACGATCACCGCCACTGGTGGTAGCGGTGGCTCTGGCGGGCTCGCCGCAGCCAATGGTGGGCGTGGTGGCGCAGGTGCGTTCATCGAGGCGACGGTTCAAGTCTTGGCGGGTCAGACGTATTCGGGCAGTGTTGGCGGCGGCGGTCAGGTAAACGGCACGGGCGGCGTTGGTGGCGGTGGCGACGGTGGAACGATCGTCAACCAACACCGCGGTGCGGGCGGTGGCGGTCGCACGGTTGTCGCGTTCGGTGGCATCACCGTCGTTGTTGCTGGCGGCGGCGGTGGTGGCGGCGGCGCGCATAACGCCGGACCACCGTTGCCCGGCAATGGTGGCGAAGCGGGTACCGCGGTCGCAGCCGGTGTTGCTGGTGTCGGCACTGACGGTGGCAATGGCGTCGACAACCCGAACACCAATATTGTTGGCGGTGGCCAAGGTGGCCAGGCGGCCGCGGGCGGCGCGGGCGGCGTGAACTCCAACGCGGGCACTGCCGAAGACGGTGCTGCCGGTGGCGGCATCGGAAGTGGCGACGGCGGCAACGGTGGTCCCGACGCCAACTACGACTCCGGCGGTGGCGGTGGCGCTGGTTACACAGGTGGTGGCGGTGGCGCCTCGACAGAAGGCGACACGGTGACCGGCGCTGGCGGTGGCGGTGGCTCAAGCTGGGTCGTCGGAACTTCGCCGACAGCCGCGGGCGGTGCTCCGACTGCAATCTCTGGCAGCAACACGGCACAGACCGCGTTCGGTACCAACGGCGCCGATGGCGGGGTCACCATCGACTGGATTCCGTGTCAGTACGACTTAGCGATGACGAAGACGGTCGCGACTTCGCCGATCGTCGCTGGTGACCGCGCGACGTGGACGGTCTCGATCACGAACAACGGACCGGACGCGATGACGCGCGGCGACACGATCAGCTTGGCCGACACGCTGCCAGCTGGCCCGAATGCGGCGACGCCCGGCCCGAACTTTCGCGTTGCATCGATCGCAACATCCGGTGGCTCGAACGCAGACCTGTTGAGCGGCGCAGTGACCTGCACCGGGGTGACTGTCGGCTCGACAATGCCGGCGTCGACTGACTGCAGCCGCGCTTACGCACCGGCCGCTGGTACGCCAGGTACGCCGCCCGCAACGAGCGGCACGCGCGGCTTGAACGTCGGCGAGACCTTGACGATCGTGTACGAGCAGGTCATTGCGAACACTGCTCCGTGCGCGACCATCACCAACACAGCGACGATCACCGATCGCCCGACGCTTACCGGCACCACCGACATCACCGGTGTCGCGACCGTGAACAACGTGGCTACTCCGTTGGTCATTCAGTGCTACGACCTCGCGGTCACCAAGTCAGCAAGCCCTCTGCCATACGTCGCGCTCGGCGGCACGATCACCTGGACCTTGACGGTGACCAACAACGGCCCCGGCCCGATGAACGGTCCGGTGGCGACTGTTGCGAACCCGTTGGTCGTTACCGATGTGTTCCCGTCGACCGGTCTCGGTTCGGCAACGCTGACCAACGCAACAGGTCCCGCGGGCGCATGCTCGCTCGTGACCAGCACTGTCACCTGCGCAACGGGTCTGCCCGCGAGCGGAGTGCAGGTGCTCACATTTACCCAAACCGTGCAGCCCGGTGCGCTTGATGGCGCGGTCGTCTCGAACACCGCCACCGTCAGCGATCCCCGCACTGGCGACTCGAACGACTCGAGTACCGCGACAACGACAGTTCGTCATCCGCGCATCACGCTGAACAAGTCGATCGCCAGTCGCGTGGACGCGGCCGATCAGTTTGTGATCAACGTTGTCAACGGTGCGTCGACTGTCGGAACCGCAACAACCTCCGGTGCCGCGACTTCTGCGACGACCGGTGTAGTCCTGGCCGGCGATGGCACGTACACGCTGAGCGAGGCGATGGCAGGCGGCTCGCCGAGCACCATCGGTCAGTACTCGAACTCGATTTCGTGCTCGAACTCGAACGGTGGCTCGTCCACCGTGTTGCCCTCGGCCAGTGGCACCAGCTTCACTGTCACGCCGAGCGGCCTCGACGACATCACGTGTACGTTCACGAACACGCCGCATGTCGCGCTGATCAGCGTTTCGGACACGACATTTGGCGGTGTTGGTCCGTTCGACTACACGCTCACCAACTTGTCGTCACCGAATACCACGATCACGACCAC
>JAYVVU010000199.1:0-4393 GCA_043786755.1 Actinomycetota bacterium | reverse complement strand
CTTCATCGTGTTTGTCGCGAAAGCGCGACGCAAGCGGGCGGTCGCCGCGGCCAGCGGTTATCGCCCGCGCCCGCTCACCCGCCGCTGACCCTTCACTGTCACACCCCCTTCGTAGGGTGCCGACATGGCCAAGGTTCGACTCGTCTATCGCTGTACCGATTGCGGCACCGCCACTCCCAAGTGGGCGGGGCGCTGCACAACATGCGAGGCATGGAACTCGCTAGTCGAAGAAGCCGAGACGCGCGACGTTCAGTTGCTGCCGTCGGCCGCGTCGGCTCCCGCGACTCGCATTGGCGATGTCGATGCCTCGTTCGCACAACCTCATCGCACAGGTATCGACGAACTCGACCGCGTGTTGGGCGGCGGGCTGGTACCAGGTTCGGTCACCCTGTTGGGCGGCGAGCCGGGTATTGGCAAGAGCACGCTGTTGTTGCAGTTGCTCGCCAAGTGGCCGCAACGCACCCTGTACGTCAGCGCCGAGGAGAGCGCGCAACAGGTTCGATTGCGCGCAGAGCGACTAGCGGCAGTGCAGCCCGAGTTGTGGCTGCTGCCCGAAACATCGCTGCCGCACATTCTCTCTGCGATCGAAACGGTGCAACCAGAACTGGTTGTGGTCGACAGCATCCAGGCGATCGCCGATCCGGCATTGCCTTCGGCACCGGGAAGCGTTGTGCAGGTACGCGGTTGCGCACACCGACTCGTTGTTGAAGCCAAGCGGCGCGGCTTGCCGGTGGTGATGGTTGGCCATGTGACCAAAGAAGGTGGGCTCGCTGGGCCGCGTGTGCTCGAGCACGTCGTCGACACGGTGCTCAGCTTCGAAGGCGATCGCCATCACGCGCTGCGGCTACTGCGCGCGGCGAAGCATCGCTTCGGCCCGACCAACGAACTCGGCGTGTTCGAGATGACGGGCGACGGTCTGATCGGTGTTCCCGATGCCAGCACGCTGTTCCTGACCGATCGCCGCGCCGGTGTGGCGGGTTCCGCCATCACGCCAACGCTGGAAGGCCAACGGCCGCTGTTGGTCGAGGTGCAGGCGCTGACCAACAAGACAACCAGTGGTGTGCCACCGCGCCGCAGCGCGCAGGGCCTCGACGGCGGACGATTGGCGTTGTTGTTGGCCGTACTCGAACGCCGCGCAAACTTCGCGCTCGGCGCGCACGAAGTGTTCGCGTCCGCAGTTGGCGGGGTACGGCTCACTGAACCAGGCGCCGATCTCGCAGTGTGTTTGGCACTTGTCAGCGCGCTTGCCGATCGCCCACTGCCTGCCGATGTTGTCGTGTTCGGCGAGGTCGGCCTCGGAGGCGAAGTCCGACAGGTTGCGCACGCGCCACGACGGCTTGCCGAAGCCGCTCGCATGGGCTTCACGCGCGCGATCGTCCCTGCCAACTCCGCGAATGGTGTCGAAGGAATTACACTCACTCGGGTAGCAACCATCAACGAGGCACTGCTCGCGGTCGGAATCCGATAACGACGCGACCCGTTACGCAGGACGGTATGGCGTGGTGACGCCTGGTTGTTTGCCTTCGCAGACAACCAGGCCATCATCAACCAGTTTGATCAGGTGCGCGAGCACGCTGCGACCGGCCGCCTTGTACAACTTCTCGTTCACGCCGACGTAGAGAATCCGCACCATGTCGGGAATCAACGTCACGCCATCGCGCACCACGCGCAGCACGCCGGCCTCGCGATCAAGTCTGTGTTGCACGAATTCGTCGATGAAGACGCGCGCTTCGGTGACGGGTGCACCGTGCGTCGGCCACAAGACAGCCGGATCGAGGTCTTTCACGCGTTGCAGCGAAGCGAGGTAGTCGCGCATGTCGCCGTCGGGCGGTGTGATTACCGTTGTCGACCAACCCATGATGTGATCGCCAGTGAACAGCGCTCGCTGCTCCTCGAACCAGTAACACGTGTGGTTGCTGGTGTGGCCAGGCGTGTGAATGGCACGGATCGTCCAGCCGTCGCCGCTTGCCGCGACGTCGCCGTTAGCTACGCGGACGTCGGGCGTGAAGTCGAAGTCGAGCGTTTCCTCGACCTTGGCTTCACCTGTCGACTCGGCGAGCACCGCTGCTCGCGTCTCTTCCGCGTCGAGCTCGTCGGGCGTGTCGTCCTCCACCCAGCCGTGCGTGAGTGCGTGTGGCCCGAAAGCCACCGTTGGCGCGCCTGTTGTTTGCTTCAGCCAGGCGGCAAGCGGCGAGTGGTCGCTATGGCAGTGCGTTACCAGAATCGCGCTCACCCGCTGGCCGGCGAGGGCCGCCGTCAATGCCTCGCGATGCGACTCACTGATTGGGCCGGGATCGATGACTGCTACTTCGCCGCCTGCTTCGCTGCTACCGACGATGTAGGTGCCCGTGCCGTGGTACGTGAACTTCGATGGGTTACGACAAATCACACGTCGGATGAGTGGCGCGACTTGCACGGCTTCGCCGTATTGCGGATCGTCGAGCGTGACGTACGGAATGGTCACGGCAGGAATGGTCCCGGCGTCACTGCCCGCACAACGCCGACCTGGCGACCATGACCCATGATTCGTTCCTCCACGAGTGGTGCAACGGCCGACACATCGATGCCGAGTGCATGGAGAGCGGCAACTATCACTGGCGGACGTGCACGTTCCCTGCCATCGGAAATCTTGATGGCAATTGCGCGACCGTCGGGGAACGCCGCGGCAAACACACCCTCCGCGCCATCCTTGGCCATTATTCCTGGAACGTGTTGCATGAAGCGTGTGACGAGACCTGTGAAACCCTCCACCATCTCGGGATGTTTGGTCATCGCCGCGTACACCTGGTCGCCCTCCGTGCCGGCAGATCCATTCGCGATCGAGCGAAAGGCGCGAGCAACGCCAATCAGCGACATCGCGTGGGCCGGTGCGCCACAGCCGTCGACACCGATGTGCGCGTGGCGTTCGCCAACGAGATCGTCGATCGTGGACGTGATCAAGGTCTGCAACGGATGATCGACGGACAGGTAGCTCCGGTCGTGAACCCACCCGTTGTGTACACAGGTGGCGAGCATGGCACTGTGCTTGCCACTGCAATTCATCGCCAACGAGGTCGGAGGCTTGCCGGCACGAATCATCTCGTTGGCCGCTTCCAAATCAAGCGGCATGCTCGGCGTGTTGGCTAGCGACTCGTCAGTCAAGCCGCAGCCAGCCAAAATTCGCTGCACCGCATCTCGGTGCATTGATGTGCCGTCGTGGCTCGCACAAGCGATGGCCAACAAGTCGGCGGGGAGTTGCAAACCAGCGCGCAACATCGCGACGGCCTGCATGGGCTTGTTGGCACTGCGCGGATAGATCTTGATATCTGGATCACCGATCGCGTACTCGATCGAGCCGGAGGGTCCGAGGCCGACAACCGCGCCGAAGTGAATCGATTCGTCGAAGTCGCTACGGCTAGTGATCGCTACCGGCGCGAATGCGTTAGCCGAAACCATCAGTCTCCCCAGCTGCACTCTTTCGATTGAGCCGACGCTGTCGCCGTCGGATGCGCAAGCGCACCTCGGTGAGATCGCTCTCAACAACCTCGTGGCGCTCGCCGGTTTGGCTGATCAGCGCCTGGATCATCGCTGCCGCCGGAATCGCGAGCACGGCACCGACCGCGCCAAGCACGGCTGCGCCACCTATCGCTGAACCAAACGCAACAGCGGGATGCAGATCCATTGTGCGCGCCGTAATGCGCGGCAAGAACAGATAGTTCTCGAGTTGCTGATAGATGATCACGAACACCAGCACGGCCAACGCGCGCGGTGGCGAATCAACAAACGTGATCAACACCGGCAAGGCGCCTGCCAGGTATGTCCCGACAACCGGCAGGAACTGGCTGATCACACCAACCCATAGAGCCATCGCCACTGGCGCCTTGGTGCCCAGCGCTTGCAATACGACCCAGTGAAAGAAGCCGCTGATGCCCGCAAGCAGCGCTCGCGAATAGAGGTAGCCGCCGGTCTTCTCGATCGCCAGTTCCCAGGTGCTGAGCACCGAGCGTTGCCGAACGGGGTTCAACCGACTGCAGATCACGCGCCGCAACTTTGGGCCATCGGCGACTAGATAGAAGGTGAACAACATTACCGACAGGCCTTGCACCAGCAGCCCAAGCGCGGTCACCGAAAGGTCGATCACCTTGCCGGATTGGCTGCGGATGAAGCGCTGCACTGCGCCGTCTTCGCGGTTGATCTCGTCGATCACCTGTTTCGCGTCGATGTGGGCACCGAACGTGTCGTTAATGAAGTTGACCGTGCGGTTGACGTACTTTTCGGAGTTACCGAGTAGTTCCGCGATCTGTTGCCCGACAAGCGCGCTGATCGCGATGACGAAGACCAAGAACGCAACAACAACACCAACGAGGATGACCGCGGTTGCAGTGCCCCGCCGCCACCCGCGGCGAGCAAGTCG
>JAYVVU010000198.1:0-4394 GCA_043786755.1 Actinomycetota bacterium | reverse complement strand
AAGGTGACCCACGTGCCCACTGCTATCTCGCGAGTGCCGTCGGCGATCTCGATGCAGTGGAACGGAAACCGGACGCCATCATCGCGTTCAACTTCGCCAAGTCCAGCTGCATCGTCGAACACAACTACGACGCCGCTCGAGGTCTCATGCATGCGATGTCGGCTCGTCGGCGAGTAGGCGGAGTGCGTGCGGCAAGACATCGATGATTGCAGTGAGTTGTTCGACGCAACCTTTCGGTGAGCCGGGTGTGTTGCAGATGATTGCTTGACCGCGAATACCGACAACGCCGCGCGACAGGCGACCGAGCGGGCTGATCAGTCGCATCGCTTCCGCGAGTCCGGGAGCTTCTCGCTCGATGACCACTCGCGTGCCTTCAGGCGTTTGATCGCGCGGAGCGAAGCCTGTGCCGCCGGTGGTGACGATCAGACCGCTGAAGCCATTCGCCAGGCGAGTCAACTCGGCCGCAACGTTGTCGCTTCCATCGGCGACGACCGTTTGCTCGACGACGACGAAGTCGTGCTGCCGCAGCAGTTCGACCAGAGCGACACCGCTGGCGTCGACGCGCGTACCCGCGACTACGCCATCGCTGACGGTCAGGACCTTTGCGCTGAACGGCTGCTTGCTCATGCAGTCCTACGGTACCGAAGCACGATCATGCCGTCGGTACCTGCGTCGTGGGGCAAGAGCCGCCATCCGTCGCCGTAGGCGCGCCACTCGCCCTCGGGCCTATCGGAGATCGGCTCAAAGCCAGTGGGGATCTTGTGGTCGATCGACTCAGCGGCGAGCAGCGTGCACACGCTGTACACGAGCGTCCCGCCGTCCTTCACCAACGGCGCACACTCATTGACTATTCGCTGCTGGAGCGTGGCTAGCTCGCTCACGTCGGTCGCAGTGATTCGCCAGCGCGCGTCGGCGCGACGACGCAGCGACCCGAGCCCGCTGCATGGCGCGTCGATCAGTACGTGGTCGAACCCTTTGGCATGGAACGGAGGGCGGGTCGCATCGGCGACCACCGGCGCAACGTCGCTGGCACCGAGTCGGGCCACGTTGGCGGCGATGAGTCCCACGCGTTGTGGCTGCAGGTCGGCCGCGACGACGAACGCACCGGTCGCGGCGATGGCAGTCGACTTGCCGCCTGGCGCGGCGCACACGTCGAGGGCCGTTTCGCCGGCAACTGCTGGTACCGCAGCCGCGACCCATTGCGAGCCGAGGTCTTGCGTGTAGCCGTCGTCGCGTTCGGTGACTGTCGGCGCTTCGTTCATGATCGCCAGCGTGGCCATTGCCTCGTCGCGACCGAGTTCGGCGACCAGGCGATCGACGATCCAATCGGGATAGCTCAGCCTTACCGCGTCGCTGGGCCATTGCATCGGCGTATCCGCGACGCGCCGCAACACGGCATTAACGAATCCGCGAGCCGCCTTTGGTGCAAGTTCTACGGTCTCGCCAACCGCCGCGTGCGCCGGCACTTGCGCGAAGTGAATCTGATACGCGCCCAGTCGCAATACGGTGCGCACCTCTGGCGAGGGAGCCTTGGAGACGAAGCGATCGACCAGCGCATCGCACGCCCGACGCATGCGGGTGGTGCCGTACACCAACTCGGTGACGAAGTGGCGATCGCGATCGGCGAGCTTGCTGCGCTGCAGTTCGGCGGCGAGCACGAGGTTGGCATAGGCGCCCTGATGATCGATGCGTTGGAGGCAACGAAATGCAACGAGCCGCGCGGTCATTCGAAGAACTCGCCCGGCAACGGTCGCATGCCGCGGTTGAAGTCATCAATCGTCATGATTGCTTTGCCCTCTGGCTGCACCACGATTGGTTGCAGACGGCCCTCGGTAACAAAGCCGCCATGAATCTTCACTCGTTTGCCTCGAAAGGTCGTCCACGCATCGCCAACACGAATGAGGCGATCGATGTACTCGGCCGGCTGCGACCAATCGATGCGCAAGTCCGACGAGTGGATCTTGGCGGCGTAGAGCGGTTCGCCCCTCTGCTCTAGGGGAGGCGGAAGCGGTGCGCCGAGACAACGCACCAGCTGCTCAACCCCAACAGGAACCAATGTGCGGCGAAGATCGTCGGCGGACATGTCCTCGTCGATCGTCACACGCACGGTGTCGTAGATCGGTCCCGTGTCGAGACCCGCTTCCAACTGCATCAGGCACACACCCGTTTCGGCATCGCCCGCGAGTAGCGCCCGTTCCACCGGTGCCGCGCCGCGCCAGCGCGGCAGCAGCGAGTAATGCGAGTTCACCATCGGTACCTCCGCGAGCACATGCGGGCGAATGAGATGTCCGAACGCAACGACGACACCGAGTTCGATATCGCGACCGAGCAAGTCGTCGACGGAGTGACTCACGGCGAGGCCGAGCTCCAACGCTGCAGCCTTCACCGGACTAGCGGTCAGTTCGCTCCCCCGCCCGCGCCGTTTGTCGGCGCCGGTGACAACGATGTCGATGTCGTGACCGGCTGCGACCAAGGCTCGCAGCGACGGCACGGCCATTGCTGGCGTACCCAAGAACGCCAGCTTCATGTCGCCAGCTTCATCGCGTGCTCACGGGTTTGTCGTTACAGCAGCGGAACGTGGCGTGACTCTGCCGGATCGTCGCTGTCTTGCAGTTCGCGCCAAGCCTTTTGTGCTTGCTTGCGCTGATCGGAGGTCATGCGGTCGAACATCAGAACGCCGTTGAGGTGATCGATCTCGTGCTGGAACATGCGGCCCATCAACTCGTCGACTTCGAACTCGATTTCGTTGCCGTCGATGTCAAGGCCACGCACCAAAACTTGGTTCGGGCGCAGGATGTCGACGTAAAGCTCGGGGATGCTGAGGCAGCCTTCGCTGTAGACCCACTCGCCGGCGCTCTCGACGATCGTCGGGTTGATGATCGTGCGCTTCTCGTCGTCGATGTCCCACACGACGATCTGCTTCTGCACGCCGATCTGCGGCGCGGCGAGAGCCAAGCCCGAGTCGCTTTCGTGCAGCGTTACGAACATGTCGTTGACGAGGCGCGCGACCTTGCCATTGATTTCGGTCACCGGCGCAGCCTGCGATTTCAGGACAGGGTCGCCGTAGGTTCGAATTTCGTACGCCACGAGATGTAAGGCTACCCAGCGATGACCGCGCCCGGTTCGCACTACTTCGATGAGGACCCGACGACCGAGTCAGCGCCGCGCGACATTCCGTTGCTGCTTCCCGACATGAACCTGACGCTGCGCACGGATCGCGGAGTGTTCGGCTACAACCGCATCGATGCTGGGAGCAAGCTGTTGCTGCTGAAGGCGCCGCCGCCAAGCGCGACGGGCGACCTGCTCGATCTGGGGTGCGGTGCCGGGGCAATCTCGCTGACGATGGCACGTCGTGCGCCGCAGGCGACTGTGTGGGCGATCGATGTCAACGAGCGGGCGCGCGATTTGTGTCGGGTGAACGCCGAACTGAACGGCGTGGGCAACTTGCGCGTGTGCGGCCCGGACGAGATCCCGAACGAAGTCCGCTTCGCGACGATCTGGAGTAACCCGGCGATCCGCATCGGCAAGCCCGCGCTGCACGAGATGCTGTCGCGCTGGTTCGGTCGCCTAACGGCCGATGGCGAAGCGGTGATGGTCGTGCACAAACACCTGGGCGGCGACTCATTGCAAGCGTGGCTGACGGGGCATGGCTACCCCACCACTCGCCTCGCCAGCGGCAGCGGCTACAGAATTCTGCGTTCCACGCGCTGACCGGAAACGACCGACCGCAGCCTGATTAAAGTGGCCTGAATTGTCATGGTGCCGCAGTAGTGAAAGCATCTGCGTATATGCTTCGCGCCATTGACGCGGGAGAAACCCTTAAGCGCCACCGATCCGCGGCCGGGCTGTCCCAGATGTCGCTCGCTGTGCTGGTCGGGGTTACGTTGCCAGCCGTCAGCGGGTGGGAACGCAACCTCTACAGACCTCGCCGCCCAACCGCGCAGCGCCTCGACGACGCCCTCCGTGGCAAGGGTGCGATTCTCTCGGCATTTGGTTATGCCCCGTTGCCGACTGCCGCCGAGATGGCAGCGACCGTGCCCGACGATCGCGTGCAACGGCTTGAGCAAATAGTCGCCGAATTGTCCAACCGGCTGCGCAACGTAGAAGCAACGGTCGGCAGCGACCACGCGAACACCGGCGCTGGTCGCACCTCGACTCCATAACCGCCGCCGCGCTGCAACGCCGAAGAGTTCGGCTCTTCTTTAGCGGCCAGAGAATTTGTGAGATTTCTTCCGGTCTGAGTTGCAATCCGTTCTGAATGACACTCCGTGCTGGTCCCCGATAGCGCCGGTCAGGTGGGGAAGTAGCCGGAGACGTCGGCGAGCAGATGGGCGCTGCCGTAGACATAGAAGCAGACGGTGCCCGTGGGCGACACCGGGGCGAGGACCGCGTTG
>JAYVVU010000197.1:0-4445 GCA_043786755.1 Actinomycetota bacterium | reverse complement strand
CAACTCGGCGGACGCGTGCTCGGCAGCCTCGATCGCCGCCTGCGCGGCAGTCACGCGCCCCTCAGCCGCCGCGATTCCGGCGCGCAGCGCCTTATGTGCCGTAGTCGCAGCTTGATGCGCGGCGACCTCCGGCAAGCGCGGTCGCTTATTCGCAATCGCGTCGAGCGCGGAGTCGATCTCTTGCAACGCAATCAGCGTGGAGGCGTTCATTTTCCCGTGCCGTTCACTTCTCAAGGTCCTGGAAGTCGATACCGGTTGGAGGTCGTTCGCATATGTAGATGAGGACCTTCTCCGGATCGGCGGATGGCACGGGCGCGCGCGGGTCGAGCACATCGGCCGGCACCGTCGTTGCATCGCGCAGAATCTCAACGACCGGACGCGGGCTGCTGGTCACCGGCGGTGTCGAGTCGATCGGGGTCGTATCGCCGACGATGGTTGTCGGCGGCACCGTCGGTGGTGCCGTCGCAGTCGGTGTTGTGCTCGTCGTAGTCGGACGCTCGGGGTCGATCGTGATGCCTGGAAGGTAGCCGCTGATCAACTCGGCAAGACATTCCTCGCCCGGTACATAGATACGACGGAACTTGCGCGGGTTGTTCGGCGGATCCGGCCAGTCGAGCACGGGCAGATTGGCTTGGGCTTGCTCCATGTACGCGCCCCAGATGCGTGCCGGGTAGTCCGCGCCCTGCACCTTGCCGCCGCGACCCATCTCGGCAGCGAACTCGGGAATGCCCACCATCGGCGTGTACCCACTCGGGTCGCCGACCCACACCGCCGTCGTGATCTGCGGCGTGCCCCCGACGAACCACGCGTTCGTGTTCTCGTCCTGCGTACCTGTCTTACCCGTCGCGGGAATCGGGAAGTTGCGCAGGTTGCGCGCCGCGGTCCCTTTGCGGATGACACCCTTCAGTGTCGCGACTGTCGCGTTAGCCACACCAACATCAAGCACCTGCGTGCCGGGATCCTCGTGCGTGTACATGCGCACTTCATCGGGGCCGTCGATGTAATCCACGTAGTACGGGTCGTGGTGCAAGCCTTGATTGGTGATGCTCTGCATCCCTGCGGCCATATCCATCACCGACATCGCGTTGTTACCCGTCGCCGTCAGTCCGAGCGGCAAAAACGACTCGTGTTCGTCGGCAGGTTGGCCTTGATAGAAGTACGGCGAGTGCGCCAGGCGATACACAGAGTCGACAACGCGGTGCAAGCCAATGGCGTAACTCAAGCGCACGAAGCCACAGTCGGTTGAGTTCCACGTGTTCTTGCCGTTGAACGGACCAATCACGCCATACCCCGAGCGCACGGTCTTAGTGGTTTCGCGGCCATCGCGAAAGTCGGGAACGGTGCACGGACGCTGACCGTTGATCTCGTCGTTGGGCTGCACGCCCGCCTCGTAACCAGTGGCGAGGATGAACGCCTTAATGCTCGACCCTGTCTGGCGCGGCACCAGCGCCATGTTGATTTCCCCAGCGGCCACATCGGAGCGCAAGCCGCTACCGCCGACCATCGCACGAATCGCGCCGGTCGTCGTGTCGAGACTGACAATCGCCGCGTCGAATTGATGGAACGGCGTTTCCGGCAAGATGTCGCGCGCGTTCTCCGCCTGCAATTGCATCGACGGATCAAGCGTCGTGTGTATGCGCAATCCCCCGCGGTACAAGAGGTTGGCGCGCTCCTGCTCGGTGGCACCGAGAATGTTCGACTTGGTCAACAAGTAGTCGCGCAAGGCGACTGTGTAGTACGTCGGCTCGGTGGTCAGCGTCGGGATCGTGCGCACGTGGTCGGGCAGCGGCCATGTCTCGAGCAGATTTGCACCCTCAGTCTCCGTTACAAGCCCCACGTCGACCAGTCGATCCATCACCTGCGCAAAGCGACGTTTCGATGCCTCGATCTTGGTAATCGGGTCAAGGCTCGATGGCGAGCGAACAAGGCCGGCAAGAAACGCGCCCTCGATCATGTCGAGCTGCGAAGCGTCCTTACCGAAGTACACCTCGGCCGCGGCCTGCAAGCCGTAAGCGTTGTTACCGAAGAACACAGTGTTGAGGTAGCGCTCGAGAATCTCGCCCTTGGTCATCTTCTTCTCAAGCATGGTGGCGAAGTGGGCTTGCAGAATCTTGTAGCGCCCGTCGCGCGCGAGGCCGGCGAGGAACTCGTTCTTGACCACCTGTTGCGTGATCGTGCTCGCCCCTTGCGTCGGTGCATCACTCGCGAAGTTGGAAAGAAACGCGCGCATGAACCCGCGCAGGTTGACACCGTGGTGGATGTAGAACTCGTTGTCCTCGACCGCGAGCAGAGCGGCGACCACACCTGGTGGCACCTGATCGATCTTGATCGGCTGACTGTTCTCGCGTTCGTAAATGGCGACCACGTTGCCCGCCACGTCGTACACAAGCGATCGCTGCGAGAGCGGCTGGAACTCGGGCAACGCGACCGGCAGCTCGTCGTGCGCATTCGCGATGTACCACAGCCTCGGCGCAGCGGCGATCACCACAGCCGTCGTCAGCAATGCGCCCGCAAGGATGATTGCTACAAAACGGAGGGGCCAGGCAATGCGGTACACGTCGGCTTCACGCTAGTTGCGGCACATCGCGGGCGGGCATCACCCACTACCGTGCCCGCATGGCGTCCAGTGCGAGTGCACATCGTCCGTTTCGGTTCGGTGTCCAAGCCTCCAACGCAACCCACCGGGCCGCTTGGGTCGACCTCGCCCGCCGTTGCGAGGGCCACGGCTACTCGTGCCTCACGATGCCCGATCACTTCGGCGACCAGCTCGCCCCGGTGCCGGCGATGATGACCGCGGCCAACGCCACCGAGAAGCTGCGTATCTGCGCGCTGGTCTTCGACAACGACTACAAGCATCCGGTCGTGCTCGCAAAGGAACTCGCCACGATGGACGTGCTCAGCGATGGGCGTGTCGAGATTGGCCTCGGCGCCGGCTGGATGATGAGCGACTACGAGCAGTTGGGTATCCCGTACGACAAGCCGGGCGTGCGCATCGATCGCTTCGTCGAGGGCCTGCACATCATCAAGCAAGCAATGCAGCCGGGCAAGTTCTCCTTCAGCGGCAAGCACTACACCATCACCGACTACGACGGACTTCCCAAGCCCGTGCAGACGCGCCTGCCCGTACTGATCGGCGGCGGCGGCAAGCGCGTGCTCGGCATTGCCGCACGCGACGCCGACATCATCGGCATCAACCCCAGCATGCACGCCGGTGTCGTCGACGCGGAAGCATTCGCGCACATGACAGCCGAAGCCGTCGACGAAAAGATCGCAATCGTCAAGGCTGCCGCCGGCGACCGCATGAAGGACATCGAACTCAACGTTCGCGCCTTCCTGGTCAACGTCACCGACGACGGCGCGGGCGCGCGCTCTCGGCTCGCTCGCGGATTGTCAGTGGACGAGACGATGCTGACGAGTTCGCCGTTCGCGCTGATCGGATCGCCCTCCGAACTGATCGAGCGGATCATCGAGCGGCGCGAACGGTGGGGGTTCTCATACGTCATCGTTGGTGCCAACGATGTCGACAAGTTCGCACCCGTGGTTGCGGAACTCGCCGGTAACTAGACCGGTTGTCTTGGCCGTTACGACGGCTACAGCGGCGCGATCAGACTGCGCGAACCTTCAGGGCTTCGTCGCCCTTGCGGCCTTGGCCGACTTCGAACTCGACGGTCTGACCTTCTTCAAGCGACCGATAGCCGGAGCCCTCGATGTTTGAGAAGTGCACGAACACGTCGTCGCCGCCTTCACGAGCTATGAATCCATAACCCTTTTGAGCATTGAAGAACTTCACGGTGCCCATCGTCATTTCTGTACCTCTACTTCTACTTTCGAGCCGCCCTTGTGGCGACTAACCAAACAATAGTCCCCCGGTGAGGGCCGGTTTACCGTAAGGGGGTTAGCGACTCCAGCGTCAGGGTGTACGACTCCTTGTAGGTGACCGCGCCGACCACCGTGTCGGCCAGCGTTTCCTTGGCCAGCGTGGCCGCGATCAGCAGCCCGTGGTCGTCGAGGTACCAGTCGAGGGTGATGTGCTCGTGGAACTCGTCTTCGTCGTCCACGGTCATCCGCAAGTGCTGCACCTCAACCTCTACACCAGCGACCGTTCGGTGATCGCGGCCGATGATTTGCCACACCGGCAGCCACGGCTCGTCGCCGATCGTGCACGTGAGCTGCATTGGTTCGCCGCTTACCGACCGATCGGCCGGGTCGGCGGGAATCAACAGCACAGCTCGATCGCACGCAATGGGTTCGATCTTCTCCTGCGTGAAGAACACGTGGTACGCGTGGGCGTTCGATTGCAACTCGATTCCCGCGTCGGTGACGCACAGGTTCCATTCGTCATGTCGCTCAACGAGCGCATCCCATCGCATCTCGACTCCGCACCCGACCGTGGCGTACGTGACGGTGGTCTCGTCGGGATACACGTGCTCGGTTCCATCGAGCGC
>JAYVVU010000196.1:0-4450 GCA_043786755.1 Actinomycetota bacterium | reverse complement strand
CGGCGAATTGACCTAGTTGATCCACGATCTCGGCCGCGCTACCGATGATCGTGCGGCCCTTAACGATCTCCTTCTCGGCCTTGGCGCGCTCCTCGTCGTTGCGCACGTAGAACACGAACGCCTGCGCCGAGCGGCGCAGCGTCTTTGGGTCGCGACCTTCCTTCTCGCACGCCGCGAGGAAGCGCTTCGTGCGTACGCCAACTTCGTCGACGTCGCCCCACGTGTTCCACTCCTGTGCGAACCGTGCGGTCAAGCGCAACATCAACGGACTGCCCGTGCCGACGAGAATCGGCAGCGTGCCGTTAACGGGCGCTGGTCCGAGCGGAGCGTCCTTCATCTGGAAGTACGTGCCGTCGAATGTCACACGCTCGCCCTTCAGCAAGCGATGAATGATCTCGATCGCCTCGGCGAAGCGTTTCACGCGCGGGCCAGGCTCGAGCAAGTCGAAGCCATACCCACTGTGCTCGTTGACCTGCCAACCGGCACCGATGCCGAGCACGGTCCGGCCCCCGCCTGAGATGTGATCAGTGGTCACCGCGCGCTTTGCCAGCAGCACCGGGTGATGAATTGAAACTGGTGAGACCATCGACACCAAACGCAAGCGCGGCACGGAGGCGCCGATTGCTGACAGGACCGACCAGCACTCGTGCGCATCGCCCGGGTCGGTCGCCCCGTCCTCGGTGTACGGCATCAAGTGATCGGCGTACCAGAAGGCGCGGTAGCCGTGCGCTTCTGCCCACTTGGCATCCGCAAGCGCTTCGTCCCACGGTCGGTCGTACATAGTCCACATGGCGAAGTCCATGCCCGCACTCTATGTTCGACCGTACGCTTGTCGGGTGAGCTGGGAAACGCACGCAGGTTGGTGGATCGACGGCTTTACCGACGGTGCCGACCCGGAATACGAAGAGCAGATTCTTCCGCTCGCGGCCGAAGAGTTGGCAGGGGCCAAGCGCGTGCTCGATGTCGGTTGCGGCGATGGCCAAGTCAGCCGACTCGCCACGCGACTCGGCGCGGAAGTCATCGGCGTCGACCCAACCTGGAATTGCGTGAGTGTTGCGCACGAACGCGGGGGAGCGAGCTTTGCGCGCGCCGCCGCGGCACAGTTGCCGTTCGCCGACGCGAGCTTCGATGCTGTTGTCGCGTGCTTGGTGTTCGAACACATCCGCGACGTCGATGCGGCGATCGCCGAGGTCGCGCGTGTGCTGCAACCCGACGGGCGCTTCTGCTTCTTCCTCAACCACCCGCTTCTGCAAACGCCGAACAGCGGATGGATCGACGATCAGTTCCTCGACCCGCCCGAGCAGTACTGGCGCATCGGTTCGTACCTCGTTGAGGACGAGACCTTGGAAGAGGTGGAGAAAGACGTCTTCATACCTTTCATCCATCGCCCGCTCAGCCGCTACATCAACGCACTCGTAGCGAACGGCTTGCTGGTGGAGCGCATGGAAGAGCCAGCACCGCCGGCCGGCTTTCTCGCCAAGGCCGAGGAATACGCCGCGGCCTCGACGATTCCCCGGTTGCTGTATCTCCGGACTCGTAAGCTCGCGTAATGGCCGACATCCTGCTGATCACCGGGTTGTCGGGTGCCGGCAGGTCCGGCGCCGCAGCGGTGCTGGAAGATCTCGGCTGGTATGTCATCGACAATCTGCCGACGTCGCTGGTCGACACGATTGTAGAACTGGTGAGCAAGCCGGGCAGCGACATCGGGCGCCTCGCGCTAGTTGCGGGCCGCCAACACGTTGAACTGCTACCGAAGGTTGCGGCGCTGCGCGCGTCGGGCCACCGAGTACGCATGCTGTTCCTCGACTCGTCGACCAACACGCTCGTTAAGCGTTACGACGCGACCCGGCGCAAACACCCGCTCGACGACCAGGCTGAAGGACTAGTGGAAGCGATCGAACTCGAACGCCAACTGCTGCAACCAGTGCTCTCTGCCGCCGACCTCGTGATCGACACCACCGACCTCAACGTGCATCAGCTGAAGGCAAAGTTGTTGGCCTCGTTCGATGAGGCAGGCGACGGACAGCGATTGCAGATAGCGGTCGAGAGCTTCGGCTACAAGCACGGCTTACCACTCGACGCCGACATCGTGATGGACGTGCGCTTCCTGCCCAACCCGTATTGGGAGGAAGCGCTGCGCCCACTGACCGGCCACGACCCAGCGGTGCGCGATTTCGTGCTCGAGCGGGCGCAGGCGAGCGACTTTCTCGACCGCTTCGGCGACCTGATGCAGGCGCTACTGCCGTCGTACGAGTTGGAAGGCAAGAGCTACCTGACGGTGGCATTCGGTTGCACCGGCGGCCGCCACCGCAGTGTCGCCGTTGCCGAGGAATTGGCACGGCGCCTGCGCGAGCTGGGCTACGCAGTGCACACCGGCCATCGCGACATCGGCCGTTAAGCTCCCGCGAGAATAACCCACTCGCGAAAGGACGCAACCATGACGGTTCGCGTTGGTATCAATGGTTTCGGGCGCATCGGACGCAACTTTTTCCGTGCCGCCAAGCAGCGTGGCGTCGACATCGACTTCGTCGCGGTCAACGACCTCGGTTCGCTGAAGACGATGGCGCACCTGCTGAAGTACGACTCTGTGCTCGGCACGCTGCCGAACACGATCAAGGCGACCGAGACCGGCATCTCGGTCGATGGCGACGAGCTGCGCGTGTTGTCTGAGCGCGACCCGAAGAAGTTGCCGTGGGGCGACTTGGGCGTTGATGTCGTGATCGAGAGCACCGGCTTCTTCACCAAGCGCGACACCGCCGCCTATCACCTCGAAGGCGGAGCCCCGCTCGTCATCGTCTCAGCTCCGTGCGATGCGGCCGACGCGACGTTCGTCTACGGCGTCAACCACACCGACTTCGACTTCGCCACACAGAAGGTGATCTCGAACGCGAGTTGCACGACCAACTGTTTCGTGCCGATCGTGAAGGTGCTCGACGATGCATTCGGCGTCGAGCAAGGGCTGATGCAGACCGTGCACGCCTACACGGGCGATCAGCAACTGGTCGACGGACCGCACAGCGACCTTCGTCGTGCACGTGGCGCGGCGATCAACATCATCCCCACCAGCACCGGCGCGGCGCGCGCGACCAGCCTGGTGCTCAGCTCGATGAAGGGCAAGCTCGACGGCACGTCGCTGCGCGTACCGGTTCCGACCGGCAGCATCGTCGACTTCACGGCCAACCTGACGAAGCCGGCGACGGTGGAAGACATCAACGCCGCGTTCAAGAAGGCTGCAGAGAGCGGACCGCTGCACGGCATCCTGCGCTACACCGAAGACCCGATCGTATCGAGCGACATTCAGGGCGACCCGCACAGCTGCATCTTCGATGCTGGCCTCACCGCCAGCATGGGCAAATTGGTGAAGGTGCTCGGCTGGTACGACAACGAGTGGGGCTACAGCAACCGTCTGATCGACACCACGTTGTACGCGGGTGGCATCGCGGCTAAAGCATCGAAGAAGTAATGGCCAGCCGCCTGCACTCGGTGGTGCGGGGGTCTGCTAATGGCATTCCCACGCTCGCCGACCTCGGCGACGTGCGCGGTAAGCGGGTGTTGGTGCGCACGGATTTCAACGTGCCGATGGAGAACGGCGCCATCACCGACGACTTCCGCATCCGCGCGGCGTTGCCGACGATCAACTGGTTGCTGGAACGCGGAGCGACCGTCGTGACCGCGTCGCACCTCGGCCGTCCCAAGGGTGCACCGAATCCGAAGTACTCGATGGACGCGGTGCGCGCGCGTTTGGCGGAACTCGCTCCGGGCGTCGAGCTATTGGAAAACCTGCGCTTCGATGCGGGCGAAGAAGGCAACGACCCGGCGTTCGTGGCGAAGCTCGTGCACGGCATCGACATGTACGTCGACGATGCCTTCGGCGCGTGCCATCGCGCGCATGCCAGCATCGTGGGTCCACCGCGCACGCTGCCGAGCGCGATGGGCTTGCTGCTGCAGAAGGAAGTGGAAGTACTGCACGGCCTGCGCGACAACCCCAAGCGACCGTTCGTCGCCATCCTCGGCGGCAGCAAGATCAGCGACAAGCTCGGTGTTGTTGAAGCGTTGCTCGCCGTTGTCGATTCGCTGGTCGTCGGTGGCGCGATGTGTTTCACCTTCCTCGCCGCGCAGGGCTACCCGGTTGGCGACTCGCTGTGGGAGCCCGATCAAGTCGATACGTGCAAGCGCCTGCTTGAAGAATCGGCGGCGAACGGCAAGACGATTCACCTACCCGAAGATCTTGTCGGCGTCGACGCCAACGGTCGCTTTGCAACCTTCGGTCTGCGTTTGCCCGAAGGCGCGAAGGGTTTCGATATCGGCCCTGGCACTGCTGCCGCGTTCAGCGACGTGATTATGGAAGCGCGCACGGTGTTTTGGAATGGCCCGATGGGAATGTTCGAAGATCCTCGTTTCGAGGCGGGCACGCGCACAGTCGCGCAAGCGATGGCCGACACGAAGGCGT
>JAYVVU010000195.1:0-4488 GCA_043786755.1 Actinomycetota bacterium | reverse complement strand
CCGGCGAAGCAACCATCAACCAACGGTTCGGTCGTCGCGGATTGTTCCGCATCGGTGGCCTCACCGCTGCGTCGGCAGTCGCCATCGCCGCATGCGGCAAGAGCGAAGCGGGCGAGCCCGGCAACATCGGTGTCGGCGAAGACACGCCGAAGCTGCCCGACCCTGTCCTTAACAACGGCGTGTATCTGCGCACATTGGCTGGCATCGAGCAGTCGATCGCTGCCGCGTACGAGCGCATGATCGACGGCGACATGCTGTCGCTCGCCAGTTCGACCTTCCCCGACATCGGCGATCAGACACCGCTCGTCACGCAATTCGGCGAGCATCACACCACCGCGGCCGGAATGTTGAACGATCTTGCCGTCGCGCAAGGTGTCGAGCGTTGGGAATGCGGTAACACGCATCTCGATAGCGCGTTCATCGACATCGTGTTCGATCGCGTACTCAACGGAGTCGCGGCGACCGATTCGGCGAAGGAGATCGCACCGAGCGACGACCCGACCCGCGACATGTTGAACCTGGTGCACACACTCGAGTCGTTGTCGGCCGCTTCGTTCCAAGGCGTCGTACCGCAATTCAGCGAGCCGGCACTGCGCGCCGCTGCGGTTTCGATCGGCGTCGTCTCCGCCCGCCAGGCCGCGCTGTTTGCGCTGCTGCTCAACCCGGGTGGCTACGTTTCGGAGGCCGACGCCGACAATGCCGAGGCAACCGGTCCCACGACAACTCTTGGTCCTGACAGCGGCAATGGTGTCGAGACGCTCGGCACCGACGTCGAGCAAGACATCGCGCAGCCCGACGAAAGCGTTCCCGCCGACGACATCGAGGGCGAAGTTCCGGTGCTTACCGACATTCCGCTTCCGGTCGCGATCCCTGCCCAGTTCGGATCGCTGGCGGCGATTGTCTATGTCGGCGGCGCCGGTGACGAGAACGGTGTGCGTTTGAAGTTGAACTTCGAAACGCCGAGCCTCAACTCGTACGCCTATCCGTTCGACGCCTGCGCCTGACACGTTGGGCAACGCGGTCTGACCACCCACCTGGCCGCCCGCACAGGGCAACCCGTACACTGCCCAGCGGTAGTGAGTCGGCCGGGTGGCCGCGGCACGGCGTTTCGAGAGAGACGACCGCGTCGAGGAAAGTCGGGACTCCACAGAGCAGAGTGCTGGCGTGAGCCAGGTTGGGGCGACCTGACGGAAGTGCAACAGAGAGAGACCGCCGATGGACTGTTTTTCACGAAAGTGACTGACAGTCACAGGTAAGGGTGCAACGGTGCGGTAAGAGCGCACCAGCGTGCGAGGCGACTCGTACGGCTCGGTAAACCCCACTCGGAGCAAGGCCAAGCAGAGAGAATGGACTGCTCGTTCGTCGGCTTCGGTCGGCAACTCTCGGGTAGGCCGCATTAGAGGGATGGTCACCGTCGTGCACGCCTCGGCGAGCAGGGCACAGAATCCCGCTTACAGGCCGACTCACTACCGCTACACCCCGATGGGCGGATATGAGGAGTGACATGAACAGCGGCGATGTGTATCTCGAAACCGAACGATTGCTGCTTCGTTGGTTTACTGCTGACGATCTCGATCTTGTTCTCGCTCTCGACGCCGACCCGGGTGTGAAGCGCTACATCGACAACAACCTCCCGGTCGATCACGACGAGGTCGTCGAGCATCTCGACTGGTGGTTGACGCACTATCCGCGTGAGGCCGGCTACGGGTTTTGGGCCACATTCGAAAAGTCGACCGGCTCGTTCATCGGTTGGTTCCACTTCCGACCCTGCGATGGTGTTGGGCCGCTGGAACCAGAGCTCGGTTACCGCTTCCACAAAGCCGCTTGGGGCAAGGGCTTCGGCACAGAAGGTTCGATCGCTTTGATTGATCGCGGCTTTCGCGAACTCGGAGTCGAGCGCGTCTACGCACAGACGATGGCCGTCAACATCGGCTCGCGCCGCGTCATGGAGAAAGCCGGCATGCGACTGGTCCGCGAGTTCCACGCCGACTGGCCCGTGCGCATTTCCGGCGACGAACACGGCGACGTCGAGTACGCAATCACCCGCGCTGAATGGGAAGCCGCTCGCAGTTCTCAACCCACCGACTAACGCGCTCACGCCGCGCTTCGTTTCGGCGGTCCGGTGGTCATCGTTGTTCTATCGGGCAAGGAGACAGTGAGTGTTCGGTCGGGTGCGAGGTGCAGGTTCCAGCCGCCGGTGTGTACGAGTGTGTGATGGCGGACGCAGATCGGCAGCAGATTGTCGAGATCGGTGAGACCGCCGTTGCGCCACCATTTGACGTGATGGATCTTGCAGTGATCGAACCGCGTGGCACAGCCCGGGATCGCGCAGGTCGCGTACGTCGCACGGAGTGCACGGCGTTGCGCACGATTGGCGAGTCGTGTGGTGCGGCCGAGGTTGAGCTCGCCCGGGGCGTGCAACACGACGCCGTTGCGCACGACGACGGTATGCACGTCGGCGACACCAAACAGGTCGAGTAGCACGCGGTGTGGGATCTCGACCGGGAGACCCCAGTCGACCGTCGGCGCACCAGTCGCGTCGGGTGTGGTGGTGTCGACAACCACGATGATTTCTGGTGTGCCGAGGCGGATGCCTTTGCCCTCGATGATGTTCAACAAGGCGTGGGCTTGCAGGAAGGCTTGTTTCTCGATCGGGTCGGTTGGGCACAGGTCGGGCGTCTTGTCGTGGAACAGCGCTTCGGTGGCGGCTTTGATCTGGTTGTACAGCTTCAAGCCGGTGACCGGGTCGACGGACAGAGTGAAGATGTTCATCCCCGTCTGCATGTCGATACGCCGCCGCAGTCGAACCGCGCGTCGCTGCTGCTCGAGGCGTGACATTCCGTCGTCGGTCGCGAGGCGGCGTTCCTCGGCGCGCAAAGCGCGTGCGAATTCGTCGGGAGTTGAGTTCGCCGCGATTGCGACCAGTCGCGGTTCGTCCGCGAGCAACGAGTTCTGTTGTGCGGCGTCGAGTCGGCCCAGGCTGTGACCGAGTTGGTCGAGATGACCGGCAGCGACTTCGCCAGCTGCCAGCGCCGTACCGAACGCGGGTGCTTTGGTGGCGGTGTTGGCGCGTTTGACGATGCGTTCGACATCGCGCGCATCGCTACGCGACGCTCTTGCCATCACGTCTTCGGGCATCGCACCCATAGCGCTCAGTGCTTGGGCGTAGGCGAGTTGTTGTGACTCGCACCACGCCACGATGCGGGTGACCGCAGCAATCGCATCGACCACTACTGCACGGTCTTTGGTCGTGGCATCGGCCGCAACTGCTTTGTCGTACAGCTGCGTGAACTGGGCACGTTGCATGCGCCATCACCTCCCTCGAACGTCACACATCGATTTGCGGGTCACTGACAGCAAAGCTCAGCGACGATAGGTTCTCGGGGAAGCGAGAATTAGAACTCTAGTTCGTGGGTGCGACAAAGTCAACTCACCGCGAAGGAAATCTCAGAAATTTCTGGTTAGCCCGTGACGGGGTAAAAGCCGTTGATGTCGACCACTAAATGGGTCGCGGCCGACGCATACATGCAGACCTTGCCCGCATCGCCGACCTTGACGATCACCGCATTCGGAATCGTCTGACCGGTCGAGAAGTTCAGGTTCGAGCTATTGGGCACGCTCGCGCCACTGCTGCACGGGAAGACCGTCACGAACCCATCGCCGGCGGGCGACACAACAGTCACGTTCAACACAACAGTCGACGCATCAGTTGGAACGCCAACTCGGTCCGTCACCTGCAACTGCGTGATCGAGCCAGCCGGTCGCAAACCAATCCCCTGCGACTGCCCATCAACCGTCGTCTGACCAGGGCGCGAGTCCAACAGCCGCGACGGACTGGGCGACACAAAACTCGACGCCGCCGGGTAGTAGCCGTTGATATCGGCAATCACATACGTCGCGGCCGACGTGTAGATGCAGACCTTGCCACCGACTCCGACCTTGGCGATCACCGAGTTCGGAATCGTCTGACCAGTCGAGAAGTTCAGGTTCGAGCTGTTGGGAACTGCACCGCCCGTGCACGGGAACACCGTCGCATAACCGCCTCCACTCGGAGCGACCATCGTGACGTTGAGCACGACGGCCGAAGCATCGTTCGGCACCGCCACGCGACCCGTCACTTGCAACTCCGTGATCGAGCCGGCCGGTCGCAGACCAATCCCCTGCGACTGCCCATCAATCGTTGTCTGACCGGGACGCGAGTCCAACAGTCGCGCCGGACTGAGCGGAACAAAGCTGGAACCCGCCGGGTATTGGCCATTGATATCGGCGATGAGATGTGCCGTAGCGGAGGTGTAGAGGCAAACCTTGCCGCCAACGCCGACCTTGACGATCACAGCGTTCGGAATCGTCTGACCAGCCGAGAAGTTTAGGTTCGAACTGTTTGGCACCGCGTTACCCGCGGTACACGGGAACACCGTCACGTAACCAGCGGCCAACGGCGACACGACGGTCACGTTCAACACCACCGCCGACGCATCGCCAGGCACG
>JAYVVU010000194.1:0-4502 GCA_043786755.1 Actinomycetota bacterium | reverse complement strand
CGAGTACTTCACCGTTCGCCGCAATCGCGATCTCGACACCGTCGAGTGGGACGCCGTCGTAAACGATGCCGCTGCCGGTCTCGGTGAGTCCATAGGTCGCGTGGACGTTTGAGGGTCGATCGGCGGGTGGTCGTGAGCCACCGAGCACGATCACGCGGAAGAGTTGCGGATCGATGCGTTGCAGTGCCGTCGTCACCAGCGAAACCGCGGTGGCGCCCGCCCGCGCTGCGGCCTGCACGCGCTCGGCGTCGAAGCCGTCGTGCACGACGAGTGGCGCGTCGAGCAGCAATGCGCGCGTTACCACCGACAATCCGCCCACGTGGGAGAGGGGCAGGCACGCCAGCCAGGTGTCGGCGATCGTGATGCCCAGTCGTGCGCTGGTCGCCACGGCCGACGCGCGAACAGCATCGTGGGTGAGTACCACTCCCTTTGGTGCTCCGGTGGCGCCGCTGGTCGCGATCACCAGCGCATCGCCAGCTTCGATGCTTTTTCCGGCTAAGCGGTGCCGACCCTCGGCATCGATCAGAAACTCTGGTGCCATCGAGTCGATCAATGCCGCGCGCGCGGTCGACGGCAATCGCCGATCGACCGGCAGCACTGCGTTTCCGTCCTCCCACTCGCGACGTAACGCATCGACGAAGCCCTGCCCACCCGGAAGGTCAATCGCCACCAGGTATGCCACGCAGACAAGGCTACTTAGCAGACCCCGCCGACATAGTCGGCGGCGGTTAGCAGACCCCGCCGGCATAGTCGGCGGCGGTTAGCAGACCCGTCGGCGCCGCCGACGCCGGGGCAGAATGGCGGCCATGAAACGTTGGCTGATTGGTGCCCGACCACGAACATTGCCCGCGGCTGTTGTGCCGGTCGCGCTTGGTGCGGCGGCGGCCGTTGGTGAAGACAATTCCGTGTGGTGGCGCGTGGGTGGCGCGCTGGTTGTCAGCCTCGCATTACAGGTCGGCGTGAACTACGCGAACGACTACAGCGACGGAGTGCGCGGTACCGACGCAGTGCGCGTCGGGCCGACGCGACTGGTTGCCAGTGGATTAGCTGCTGCCTCGGCGGTCAAGCGCGCGGCCCTTGCTGCATTCGCGGTGGCAGCGCTGAGTGGATTGGTGCTCGCCGCAGTCACCAGTTGGTGGTTGCTAGCTGTCGGCGTCGCCGCGCTACTTGCTGGCTGGGGTTACACCGGTGGTCCCAAGCCGTATGGCTACTTCGGGCTTGGCGAGCTATTCGTTTTTGTGTTCTTCGGACTGGTCGCCACGACGGGCACGACGTTCGTCGTCTGCGAACGCATCACCGCGACATCGTGGCTCGCCGGCTGCGCAGCCGGTTGCCTCGCGTGCGCGCTGCTGGTGGTCAACAACCTGCGCGACATCCCGACCGACCGCGTTGCGGGCAAGCGCACGCTGGCGGTGCGTATTGGCGATCGACGCACACGAGCGCTGTACGTGGTGCTGCTCGTTGCCGCCTTCGCCCTTGTTGCGGCGATTGCGATCGCCGGCAGACCGTGGGCCGCGCTCGGACTGCTCGGCATCGCGATCGCGATCAAGCCGGCGCGCACGATTGTTGGTGGTGCGCAGAGCGGCGCGCTGATCCCCGTGCTGGGCGGCACAGGCAAGGTGCAACTTGTGACTGGGTTGCTCGCCGCGGTTGGTATCGCTCTCGGCGGATGAAGCCGTCAGAGTTTCGGCAGTGCCGCCAGAATCGATTGCGTCACGAAGTCGGGCTGTTGTAGATGCGCGGCGTGGTCGGCGTTGGGTACCAACAGCGCTCGGCCTTGGCCGACTGCGGCCGCGATCTGCTCGGCAAGCGCCGAGAACTTCTCGTCGCGGGCACCTGCCATTGCGAGCACAGGGGCGGTGACCTCGCGTAACCGCGGCCACAACGAGGTCTGTGCCCCGGTCCCGGCCAATCGCAGGCTGCTGGCCAACCCCTCGACAGTGTTGCGCATGCGATCGGCAAGATCGGCCTCGGTTGTTACCAGGTCGCCGAACAATGGCTGCTTGACCCACTCACGCACGAAGGCTTCAACTCCGACCTCGACCAGGCGAGCCTCGATGGCATCGTCGGCCTCACGGCGTCGTGCACGCTCGTCGTCGTCGGCGATACCCGCGTGAGCACCGATCAGCACGGTCGACTTGGTCAGGTGCGGGTACATCAGCGCGAGATGCAACGTCACGCGGCCACCGAGGCTGTAGCCCACGTACGTCGCGACACCAGCGATCGCGGCGACCATGTCGGCTGTGCGTCGCAAGTCGGCGCGCACGCCGCTCGATTCGCCATGCCCGGGAAGGTCGATCACCACGGCGTGATAACCCGCGCCCGCAAGAACTTCTGCGATCGGCTTCCACGAGTTGCACGTCTGAGTGAAGCCGTGTAGCAGCACGACCTTGGGCGCGCGCGGGTTTCCAAGCTGTTGCGCCCCGAGCGGGCCGCTGAGCGGTGACCATTGTGAGTCTTGAGCATCAGCCATTTGCGGCCACTTCCATTTCAGTTCGTTGAGCAAGTAGTCGGCGGACCACATTGACGAAGGTTTCGGGATCTTGCGCACCCGGCACCATCCAGCGACCGTCGAAGACGAACGTTGGCACGGCAGAGATGTCGGCTTCCGCAGCAATCTGCAGCAGGCTCTGCACTTCCGCGGTGCCGTCGTCGCTGCGCAAGAAGTCGCGAACTTTGTCGCGGTCCATACCGACGTCGTGCGCGCAGGTCGCGAGTGTTTCGATGTCGCTGACGTCGAGGCCGTCGCAGAAGTACGCCTGCATCAGTCGTTCCTTCAGCGCGTACTGATGGCCGGTCGCCTCGGCGAGCCACAGCAAGCGATGGGCAAGCAGCGTGTTGGCGCGCAACGCGCGATCCATGTGAAACTCGAGTCCTTCACCATGGGCGACCGTCGTCATGTGCTCGATGATCTGTGCGGCGCGTTCAGGCCCGCCGAACTTCTTCGCGTAGGCGTCGACAACGGGAATGGTTTTGCCCGGAGTCGCCGTCAGGTCGAGTTGATACGGACGGAATACGACGTTCAAGTCGACCTCGTCGCGCAAGGTGGCGGCGGCGGCTTCCCAGCGACGCTTTCCGATGTAGCACCAGGGGCAGATGACGTCGGACCAAATCTCGACGGTTAACGATGGGCGCACGGCTTCACGATACGCCCCTATCGTTGCGACCATGACGCAGGCGCCGGAGGATGTGCAAGCAACGTTTTGCGCGACCCTGGTCGACCAATGGGTGCGGATGGGGCTGCGGCACGCGGTCATTGCGCCCGGCTCGCGCAGCACGCCGATGGCACTCGCGCTGGCTGCTCGTGCCGACCTGTCTATTCAAATTGCGCACGACGAACGATCCGCAGCGTTCATCGCGCTCGGCATTGGCCTGGCGACGCGAGTCCCGGCGGCGCTGTTGTGCACGAGCGGCACGGCCGCAACTCACTTCCACGCGGCGGTCGTTGAGGCCGACCTATCCGGGGTGCCATTGCTGGCGGTGACGGCCGACCGTCCGCCCGAGCTGCAGAGGATTGGTGCTCCGCAGACAATCAATCAGGTGAACCTGTACGGCGACGTTGTTCGCTGCTACGCCGACCCAGGAGTCGCCGAGATTGCTGCATCAGGTTCGTGGCGCGCGTTAGCCGCCGATTGGTGGACGCAGGCGACGGGTCGCGACGCCGGCCCGGTGCACATCAACCTGGCGTTTCGGGAACCGTTGGTCGGCGCGGTCGCTGAGCTGCCCAAGCCCGTCACCGTGCTCGTCGGCCGCGATGGTGAGACGCCGCTCGACGTTGGACCGCCGGCGGCCTCGCTCGCCGGCAAGCGTGGCATCATCGTCGCTGGTGCGGGCGTCGACGACGCATCCGCGGTCGGGTTGTTGGCCGACGCGCTGCAGTGGCCCGTGTTTGCCGACCCACGCTCGGGCTGTCGTCACTTGCCGCAAGCGGTCTGCGCCTTCGACGCGATCCTGCGTAGCGCGACGTTCGCAAGTGGGCATCGACCGGATGTGGTGCTGCACCTCGGCGAGTCGCCAGCCTCAAAAGTGTTTGGTCAGTGGTTGCAGGCCGGTACCGCCGAGCATGTTCAAGTGCACGCACAGAAGCGCACGATTGATCCGCTGCGACTTGTCACACAACGCATTCTGCGCGACTCGACGACGTTCTGTAGGGAACTTGCAGCACACGTGACAGCGAGCGATAGCAGTTGGCTAGCCGAATGGCAGTGCGCCGAACAACGAGCGCAAGAGGCGATTGATGCGACTCTCGCCGGATCGCTTTCCGAGCCGAGCGTTGCTCGAATTCTCAGCGACGGAGCGCAACTCGTTGTTTCGTCGTCGATGCCAGTGCGCGATGTCGAATGGTTCGGGCGCGCCGGGTCGAAAACGAAGGTGTACGCGAATCGCGGTGCCAACGGCATAGATGGAGTCATCGCAACTGCGATCGGTGTTGCGGTTGGAACAAGCAAGAAGACCGTCGTCCTGCTCGGCGATGTGGCGTTCTGTCACGACCAGTCGTCGCT
>JAYVVU010000193.1:0-10340 GCA_043786755.1 Actinomycetota bacterium | reverse complement strand
GCCGGTAGGCCGACCACACGGCGACGGGCACAGCAAATGCCAGCGCCAGCATCTGCCCGTACACCATCAAGAAGAGCGAGATCGGAAGGGCGCGCTTGACCTCGGTCGAGATCGCCTGGTTGGTCTGGAACGTATTGCCCCAATTACCGGTAACGAAGTCCTTCACCCACGTGAAGTACTGGGCATAGAACGGGCGGTCGAGGCCGAGATCCTTGATGACGGCCTCGGCCTGTTCCTTAGTGGCGCCGGGACCGGTCTTGGCGGCGACGAGGACTTCGGTGGCATTAGGCATGAAGCGCAGCGCGGCCGCTGCGAGAAGGGTGACCAGCATGACGACGAATACGGTTTGCGCTAGACGACGAAGCACATATCGCATACGTGATGCTGGTCCTTTCCGGTTGTGGGTAGTCGGCGACTGAGTACTAACCGTATGAACGTCAGGTCATCGGAGGCCGGCCCTTGCGAGCCGACCCCCGACCTGACAATTACTTCTACTTCGTGACTTCTACTACTTCGTGACTACTGCTCGACCCAGAGGGTCATCGGGTAGAACGTGCCGGCGATGCCAGCCCCGAAGACGACACCCTTGCCATCGGGGAGATCGAAGCCACTGGGTCCGTGAACCGCTGGCTTGTAGACGATGCCCCAGACCGTGTAGCTACCCCAAAGGTTGTAGCACTCGGTGCCGAACAACCGGTTCACTTCTTCGGCAATCTCCTTCTTGCGGGCGGGATCATCGCTCGCCCGGTTTTCTTCGAGCAATGCGTCGAGCTGGTCGTCGCGGATGCGGCCGAAGTTGAGAGCCAGCGTTCCAATGTCGGTCGAGCTCGACGAGTGCCACCAGTGGAACTGCATGTCGAGGTCGAAACCGCCATGGTTACGCCACTGGAACACCTGGAAGTTGCCGAGCAGAGCCGTAACGATGTAGGCGCCCTGGTCGATCTGGTCGATTGTGACCTCGTCGATGCCAGCTTCCTCGAACCATTGTTGCTGGAACTGTGCAATCGTGAGGTTGGTCTCGTCCTGCGTCGCGGCTAGCGACAAGGTGAGCGGGCCTGGGTGCTCGGCTTTGTACTCAGCGATCAAGGCTTGTGCAGCTGGCATATCTTGCGCCAGCGGGAAGCCCGTGTCTGCCAAGTACCCGACCTGCGACGGCGAGAATGGCCCAGAAGCCGGTTCCCGACCGGCAGGTCCGAACGTGTCGAGCAAGGCCTGCTCGTCGGTGGCCAGGGCAAGGGCGCAACGCACCCGAACGTCGTTGAGCGGCGAGTCTGGCTGTGTCACGTGCAACAGCGTGTAGGAGGTTTCACCGTTGTTGGTGATCTCCGTTATGCCGAAGTCCGTGCTGGCCCTCATCTCGTCGATCGTTTCGCCGTTGGTGGTGTGCAGGATGTCGATGGTGCCGCTCTTCAACGCGTCGCGCCGGTTCAGCGCGTCGGGAATCGGGCGGAACTCAATGGCATCCAGGTACGGGTACGGAGCGTTCCAGTAGTTCGGGTTCTTCACCATCGAGAACAACTCGTTCGGACGGTAGTCCTCGTACATGAATGGCCCGGTACCAACTGGTTGCGCCTTCAGCAGCTCGTCAGCGTCGGACGCGGCGAGCCACGTCGGCGAAGCCTGATAGCCGGCCTGACCCATCAGTGCGAACGGGAATGCTGCCCACGCTGTGTCCATTGCGACGATAACCGTCATCGGATCGGCCGGGTCGACGGTGATGCTCGTGATCGGGCGGAAAATGTTGCCGGTGAGGATTCCGTTCTTCGCACGCGTCATGTTCTCGGCGATGGCAGCGCCATCGAACGGGGTGCCGTCGTGGAAGGTCACGCCTTCGCGAGCGGTAATGCGCCACTCGGTGTAGTCGGCGTTGGACTCGACTGCCGAGGCGAGATACGGGCTCCATGAGCCCTCCTCGTTCGGAAGCGTGAGAGTGTCGAAGATATTGCGGATGACCTGGTGGCACGAGATGGCGCACACCATTTCAGACGGACGCCACGGACTGGAGGTGTCGGCTTCAACACCGAATACCAACTTGCCGCCTGGTACGGGCAGCTCCTCGGCAGCTGTAGTCGGCGGTGGAACCGTCGTTGCGACGCCGGTGTCTGCAACCGTCGTGTCGGCACCGGCTGTTTCGGTTGTGTCCGTCTTGGCATCGTCGCCACCGCAGGCGGCACCGATGAGGCCAGCGGTGAGTACTAGCGCAGCCAGCACCCTTCCGGACTTATGTCGACCCATTGTCCTTGAACTACCTAGCACTCGTTGGCTAGGTGTAGTGGTATGACCCATCTGATCCCCCAGTTGTGTTCGCGAATATTGCTGACGAAGGTGCGCCGACGGTCGGCAATATGTGACCCCCATCACACCCCGTTGGGGGCACCTTAGCCAGAATCGCCGGGCCATGGGCAACACGGGCCGGACTCGCGTCCATCTGTTGCACAGCGCACGGTGTCGGTAACGTTCGAGTCCATGTCGACCAAAGCCACGTCTCACAGCACCGTTGTCGAGTCATTGCGCGTGCACCCGGGTAAGCCACTGACGCTCAGCCAGCACGTTCCCGGGGCGACGCTCGGCTGGGAGAAGGAAGCGGCAAAACTCGAACTTGAAGACGTCAAGGCACGCATTGATGTACTGCAACGTCGCCTGTACGCGGAAGAGAAGCGCAGCTTGCTGCTTGTGCTGCAAGCGATGGACGCCGCGGGCAAAGACGGCACGATCCGCAACATCCTCGCCGGCCTCAATCCTGCTGGTATTGAGGTAAGTAGCTTTCGCGTTCCCGGCGGACCGGAAACGCAACACGACTATTTATGGCGCGTGCATGCTGTCGCGCCGGCAAAGGGAATGATCGGCATCTTCAACCGCAGTCACTACGAAGACGTGCTGGTTGTGCGTGTGAAGGAGTTCGTTCCGAAGTCGGTGTGGTCGAAGCGCTATGACCACATCAAAGCCTTTGAAGAACTGCTGACCGACGAGGGAACGACGGTCGTGAAGTGCTTTCTCAACGTGTCCGAGGACGAGCAGCGCGAGCGCTTGCAAGAACGCGTTGACGACCCCGAGAAGAGATGGAAGTTTCGTATGGGGGATCTCGAGGATCGCAAGTTGTGGCCCGAATATCAGAAGGCGTACCGCGATGCACTCGCGCGTACGAGCACTGACGATGCACCCTGGTATGTCGTGCCCGCCGATCGCAACTGGGTGCGCAACTTGGCAGTCGCGAAAATCTTGTTGCATCATCTCGAGGAGATGAACCCGCAGTTGCCGCCAGAAGAAGAGGGCATCGACGGTCTACTAGTGACCTGAAATGTAAAGTTGCACCCTTATGACCACGACATCCGTGACAGTGCCTCGCACCCTTTCAGATGCGCTGCGCGTGCTGGCACAAGTTCCCGACGCGACAGTGCTCGCGGGAGGTACCGACCTGATGGTTGAGCTCAACTCTGGTCATCGCCATGCCACAGACGTCGTCGTTGTCAACCGCATCGGCGAGTTGTGCACTTGGCAGCACGACCCTGACAACAACACGTTGCACCTTGGCGCCGGCATCACCTATTCCGAGATCGAGCAGTCGCCAATTGCTGGGTGGGTTCCTGCTCTCGCGCAGGCTGCACGCACAGTCGGTTCGCCGCAGATCCGTCACGCAGCAACGATCGGCGGCAACCTCGGCACCTGTTCGCCGGCGGGGGACGGACTGCCAGTACTGTGCGCACTGGAGGCGCGAGTGCACCTGGCATCATCTACCGGCGAACGAACGCTGGCCTTCGGCGAGTTCATGACCGGTCCCAAGCGCACTGCTCGCCAACCGGGGGAGTTGATTACGGGTGTCACAGTCCCGGTACTGCAGGGTTGGCAGGGTTACAGCAAGGTGGGCGTGCGCAACGCGATGGTGATCGCTGTCGCTAGTTCGTCGCTGGTCGTCGACCCCTCCCTTAACGACCCGGCGAAGCGCAACGTGCGCCTGGCGCTGGGTTCGGTCGGGCCGGTCATCTTGCGCTGCCCAGAGGCGGAGGCACTGGTCGCTGTGGAGGGCGACTTCGCAGAACGTCGCATTCGGTCGACGGTTGTCGATCAGTTCGCGGAACTCGTGCGACAGGCATCGCGCCCGATCGACGACCATCGATCGACAGCCGAGTATCGGCGACATGCAGTCGGGGTTCTCGCTGCACGTCAACTGCGCAGGGCGTTTCCCAATGAGTGACATCGGTAGCGAGATGTACAGCCTGCACGTCAACGGCGAGGCGCGGGAAGTGCGCGATGCGTGGGTGGGCGAGAGTTTGCTGTTCGTGCTGCGCGAGCGGCTTGGTTTACTCGGCAGCAAAGGTGCATGCGAACAAGGCGAGTGTGGTTCGTGCAGCGTGCTGGTCGACGGCGAATTGCTGTGCAGTTGCCTGGTATTCGCCGCTGGCGCGGTTGGGCAGGCGATCGTGACCATCGAAGGCGTTGCGCCGGTCGGCGCACCGAACGACGTGCAGCAAGCGTTTGTCGATTGCGGCGCTGTGCAGTGCGGCTTCTGCACACCTGGCCTGATCATGGCGACGCACGCGCTTCTCGAACGCTCGGCGTCGCCAACCGAGATGGAGATACGCGAAGAGTTGTCGGGCAACATCTGTCGTTGCACCGGTTATGGCCGCATCATCGAAGCGGTGCAGAGCGTCGCGGTCGCGCGCCGGAGCGCGCGATGAGTGTCACCAGCGTTAGTACCGGTACGAGCACCCGCGGTCGCCTTGGCGACAGTGTTGTCCGACCCGACGGCATTGCCAAGGTGCAAGGCGCGTTCGCGTTCTCTGGCGATCTCTCCGCCGACGGCTTTCTGTGGGGCGCTACATTGCGGTCGCCGCATCCGTACGCGCGAATTGTCCGCATCGATGCCTCGGGTGCGTGGGCGATCGATGGCGTTGAGTGTGTGATCACCGCCAGCGACGTGCCTGGTCGCCTCACTTACGGGCTCATCAGTCACGACCAACCAGTGTTCGCTGACGAATTCGTGCGGTTCGAGGGCGAACCGATTGCGGCGGTGGCGGCGGATCATCCCGAGACTTGTCGGCGCGCATTAGCAGCGATCGTTGTCGAGTACGAAGTGCTCACAGCGCTCACGGATGCCGAGCGCGCGATCGATGGCTCACAGCCGCCGATTCACCCCGACGGCAACGTGCTGCGTCATCAACGCATCGTGCGCGGCGATCAGTCGATCGTCGGACCGGTCACCGTCGAGGGGACGTACGAACTCGGCATGCAGGATCAAGCGTTCCTCGGGCTGGAAGCCGCGCTCGCGTTGCCGGATCCGGGCGGCGAGGGCATCGAGTTGTTCGTCGCCACGCAATGGCTGCACGAGGATCGCAAACAGATTGCGGCGTGCTTGAACTTGCCCGAGGACAAGGTGCGCCTCACGCTCGGCGGCGTCGGCGGGGCCTTCGGCGCGCGCGAAGACATCAGCCTGCAGGTCCACTGTTGCCTGCTCGCGTTGCGCACCGGCCGCCCGGTGCGGATGGCCTACAGCCGCCAGGAGAGTTTCCTCGGCCACGTGCATCGTCACCCGGGCAAGGTGTGGATGCGCCACCACGCCGACGAAGCCGGTCGTATCCGCCGCATCGAAGCGCGGTTCGTGCTCGATGGCGGCGCCTACGCCTCGACCTCGTCGGCGGTGTTGGTCAACGCGATCACCCATACACAAGGCCCCTACAAGTGCGACAACGCAACAGTCGACGGTTGGGTAGCGCGCACCAACAACCTGCCGTGCGGCGCGATGCGCGGCTTCGGTGTGGTGCAGGCGTGCTTCGCGCACGAGGCGCAGATGGACAAACTCGCGGCGGCAGTTGGGCTCGACGCTGTCGAGATTCGTTTGCTCAACGCAATGCAAACCGGCGATCACCTGATCACCGGACAGGTGATCGAGAGTGTTGCGCCCGTCGCACGCGCGATTCGCGAGACAGCGGCGCTGCCATTGCCCGACGAGCCCGTCGGTGGACACGATGGCGACCCGATGCGATTGCCTGGAGGCGCCGGCCTCACCGCCGATCGTGGTCACATCCGTCGCGGTATCGGCTGGGGCGTCTCGATCAAGAACCTGATGTACAGCGAAGGCTTCGACGACTTCTCCACTGCTCGCGTGCGACTGAGCGACGGGGTTGCCTCGGTCAAGTTCGCTACTTCAGAGGTCGGCCAGGGATTCGTGACGATTGCCGCGCAAATTGCGCGCAGCGTGCTCGGCGTCGACGACGTCGTGCTCGAAACGATCGACACCACGATCGGCTCCGCCGGCTCGACTTCGGCCTCGCGTCAAACATGGATGAGCGGCGGTGCTGTTGATGGTGCTTGCCGCCTCGTGCGCGAGCGGCTCTTCGAGAGGGTTGCTGCCGCGCACGATCTCGACGCGTTGCAGTTCGCGATCGACGGCACTGATGTGGTCGACACGCTGGGCACCTTGCGCGTACCTGTCGCGGAAGCCACTGCTGGCATCACCCTCGACGAAACGTTCGAGTACCACCACCGACCGACTGAAGATCTCGACGAGAACGGGCAAGGCAATTGCCACACGGCCTTCGCGTTCGTCGCGCAACGCGCCGTTGTCGATGTCGACCCCGAGCTGGGTTTGGTGAAGGTGGTGCAGATTGCCACGGCGCAGGACGTCGGTCGAGCGCTGAACCCGATGAGCGTCGTCGGCCAGATTGAAGGCGGGATTGCTCAGGGCCTTGGGTTGGCCGTGATGGAAGAGATCGTGCAGGTCGATGGCCACGTTCGTAACGCGAGCTTCACCGACTACCTGTTACCCACGTTCCTTGATATGCCGGACGTGTTGATCTCGCTGATCGAGGAACCAGACCCAATGGCACCAATGGGAGCCAAGGGCGTTGGCGAGCCACCGTGCATCGCGGCGACGCCCGCCATCGTGGCGGCGATCCGAGATGCGCTCGGCAAGGAGCTTTCACGTGTGCCAGTTCGTCCTGGCGACATCTGTCTCGACCCCTGAGTCGTTCAAGGGTTGGTCGTCCGAGGGCCATGGTCGGGTAAGTTGATGGACGTGACGAGCGATCGTGAGATTCTGACGTGGGAAGTGTTCGGGTCAGCCTCGCGAGTGCTGGCACAAATGGTCGCCGACGACTACGAACCCGACATGATCTTGTCGATCGCTCGCGGCGGATTGCTGATCGGTGGTGCACTCGGTTATGCGCTCAGCGTGAAGAACGTCTACACGATGAACGTCGAGTTCTACACCGGTGTTGATGAGCGTCTCGAAGTGCCACGCATCCTGCCGCCAGCACCCGACTTCGTCGACGTCAGCCACGCCAAGATCCTCATCGCCGACGATGTCGCCGATACCGGCCACACGCTTCGTAGCGTGGAGTTGTTCTGCGAAGGCAAGGTCGCCGAGGTGCGCACGGCAGTGCTCTACGAGAAGAGTCATTCGCTCGTCAAGTGCGATTACGTATGGAAGCGCACAGATCAGTGGATCAACTTTCCGTGGAGCGACAAGGAACCAGTCGCCAAGCGCGACTGGTCCGTCCAAGACGCCTGACGCGTTATTGCTGGCTGAGGATTTTCATTGCCGCGTTGCGGCCACTTGCTCCCCACACCCCTGCGCCTGGGAACGTCGCGGCACCGGTGATATACAGCCCGCGCACTGGCGTTTCGTAGCGCGTTAGCTCCGGGTTCTTGTTGCGTAGCGCCGCCAGCGGCCCGCCAGCGAACGAGGTCGCGTGGCCGTGCGGCAGAAAGAACTCGCGCTCGTACCGATCGGGCGTCATCGCCCGCCAATCGATCAATGATTCCTTGAATCCCGGTTCAGCAAGCCCGCCGAACAAGTCGAGCCAGCGTGCAGGTTCCGTGCTCCCGCTCCAACCGCCAGGGAAGGCGTAGGGCGTGAACACCGTCTCCAGGCTCAGCACGTGTTGTGCGTGCGGTGCGACCGTTGGATCGCCGACTGATGGCACGTTGGCGATGATTCCCGGTCGCTCGAGCACGACACCCTGAGCCATCAGTTCATAGCCGCGGTGCATTTCGGCCAATGGAGGAGCGACCGCGTACGACGCGGTGAGATCACCGTCGAGTCCCGCGTCGCGCGCTGCGCGCAGGTGCGGCACAGCCGACATGACAGCATCGATCTTGGATTCGTAGCCGTCGTCGTGCGGGATGTCGCGCCAGCGACGTACAAGGTCGTGTGCCTGCGGCGGGGGACTGCGCAACCACGACAGGAAGGTGTCGTGTGGGTTGCAAGCGGAGACAACGATCTTGGCGGTGACTTCTGTGCCATCGCTCAACTCGACGCCGCGCACGCCAGCGCCCTCGCACGTGATCGCCGCAACGGGCGTGCTGACGCGAACAGACCCACCAGCCAGCTCGAATGCGGCGCGCAACGTGCGCGGCACTTCGCCACTGCCGCCGATTGGTCGACCGACAGTGCCGACGTGGCGCAGCGCGTACGTCAAGGCTCCGAGCCCAGTGCGTGGCAACTCGGGGGAGATGCCCCACACCATCGGGCCGACCAACATCCCCGGGCCCTGCAGTGCGTCGGCAGTGAAGTACTCGCGCATGATGTCGGCGGCACTATGCCGATTCCACCGCAGCATCGTGCTGACACCACGACCGCGGCGGGCAAGCACCTTGCGCGTCATGCCGCGCAGTGTCGGCGGATCATTCGCAGCTTCGAACAGCAGGTTCACCGCCGGCGCGGCGGCTTTCAGATAGCGGCGATAGCCAGCGACCTCGCCGGGGTAGTGCCGCCCAATCGAGTCAAGCGTTTGCTCAACCGAGTGATAACTGGCCCATGCCCCACCCGCGCCCTTGCCGTCGGCGCCCCACGACATGTTGACCTGTGCTGGTTCCAGATCGAGATAGCGCAGCCCGTGATCGGCGAGCCGCAATTCCTCGATCACGGGTGTTGTTCGGAACGTGATGTGGTCGCAGTTGCAAATGTTCACTGTCGCACCGGCGAAAGACTCGCTGGCTGCGGTGCCGCCAACTTCAGCGCGCGCTTCGATCAGCAATGTCTTCAAGCCGCCGCGCGCGAGATACGCCGCGCACACCAACCCGTTGTGACCGCCACCGACCACAATCGCGTCGTACTCGGTTAGATCGCCAGTCATCGCGAGTCATTCTGCCCGGCCAGTAACGTGCTGGCGTGACCTCTGCTCGTTACTTCCCCGACCTCACCGGTCCGCAGGTCGCCGAGCGACTGACGGTGAGCAGTATTCTCGTCCAGCCCCTCGGCGCGATCGAGCAGCACGGCCCACATCTGCCACTCAGCACCGACTCGGTCATCGCCACCGCAGTGGCGGAAGCTGCCGTCGCGAAGGTTGGCGACGAACTCGACGTGTGGTTGCTACCGACATTGGAATACACAAAGAGCAACGAGCACGCATGGTCGCCAGGCACGGTATGGCTCTCGGCGACGACGTTGCTAGCGGTGCTCGACGACATCGGCCGCTGCGTCGCGACGACGCCGACCAAGCGCCTGGTCTTCTTCAATGGGCACGGTGGCAACAGCGCGTTACTTAACGTCGCCAATCGCGAGCTGCGCTTGGCGCACGGACTGATGACATTTCTCACTCATCCGGGTGTGCCCCCCGATCAGGGCGGAACATCGCCCGCCGACGAATTGGGGATGGGCGTACACGGCGGCACGGACGAAACAGCGCTGATGCTGCACGTCGCACCGCACCTGGTGCAGATGGACAAGGCACAGCGTCGCGTCCCGGAAGCAATTGACAAGAACCAATATGTTCGCTTCGGTGGTCGGGTGAGCTTCGGCTGGATGTCGAACGACTTCTTCCCCGAGGGCTACGTCGGCGACCCAACTGCTGCGACGGCCGCGCTAGGAAAGCAACTGTTCGACGGCGCAGTGCAAGGGTTCTGCGAAGCGTTACGCGAGATCGCCGTCTTCAACTTTGGTCGGCGGTGAACCTCACCGACCTGCGGGTCGATGGTGATCGGTTGTGGCGCCGCCTAGAAGCGCTTGGCGAGATTGGTGCTGTGCTCGGTCCTAACGGTGAACGCGGGTGCGCACGACTAGCCCTGACCGATGCGGACCGCGACGGGCGTGACCTCGTTGTTGGTTGGATGCGTGATCTCGGGTTGGCCATCACGATCGACGCGGTCGGCAACGTCATTGCGACGCGTGCCGGCACCGACCCAAGCGCCGCCGCAGTGATGACCGGATCGCACATCGACACGGTGCGCACCGGCGGACGCTTCGACGGCAACCTTGGGGTGCTCGGCGGCCTCGAAGTGATCGAGACACTCGCGCAGCACGGCATCGAAACGCGGCATCCGATCAGCGTCGCGTTCTTTACCGACGAAGAAGGTGCTCGCTTCCAGCCCGACATGCTCGGCAGTCTGGTGTACGTCGGCGG
>JAYVVU010000192.1:0-4542 GCA_043786755.1 Actinomycetota bacterium | reverse complement strand
AAGACCTGACGCAGCGCGCACGCGACGGCAAGATCGATCCGGTCATTGGGCGCGACGACGAAATCCGCCGCGTCATCCAAGTGCTGAGTCGGCGCACGAAGAACAACCCGGTGCTGATCGGCGAACCTGGCGTTGGCAAGACAGCGATCGTCGAAGGGCTCGCGCGCCGCATCGCCGATGGCGACGTGCCGGAAGGTCTGAAGAACAAGCGGCTGATCGCGCTCGATATCGGCAGCATGCTCGCCGGCGCGAAGTACCGCGGCGAGTTCGAAGAGCGGTTGAAGGCCGTGCTGAAGGAAGTCACCGACGCGGCTGGCGAGATCATCACGTTCGTCGACGAACTGCACACCATCGTCGGTGCCGGCGGCGCCGAGGGCGCAATGGACGCGGGCAACATGATCAAGCCGATGCTCGCCCGCGGCGAGTTGCGCATGATCGGCGCCACCACCCTCGACGAGTTCCGCAAGTACGTCGAGAAGGATCCAGCGCTCGAGCGGCGCTTTCAGCAGGTGTACGTCGGCGAGCCGAGCGTGGAAGACACGATCGGCATTCTGCGCGGCCTGAAGGAGCGCTACGAAGTGCACCACGGTGTGCGCATTCAAGACAGCGCGCTGGTCAGCGCGGCCGTGCTGTCGAACCGCTACCTCACCAACCGCTTCTTGCCCGACAAAGCGATCGACTTGATGGACGAAGCTGCCAGCAAGCTGCGTATCGAGATCGATTCTGTGCCGACTGAGATCGACGTTGTGCAGCGGCGCATTCTGCAACTCGAGATCGAACAGGTCGCGCTCGCGAACGAGACCGATACGGCTTCCAAGGAAAGGCTCGATACTTTGGTCGACGAGCTCGCCGGGCTCAACGCGCAGGTGCACACGATGAAGGTGCACTGGGAAGCCGAGAAGCAGGCGATCGATGCCATTCGTTCGTTGAAGGAAGAGCTCGAGCAGCTGCGCACGCAGCTAGAACGCGAGGCCGACCTCAACGTCGCGGCCGAGATTCGCTTCGGTCGCATTCCCGAGCTCGAACGGCGCATCGATGCGGCGACGACCCACCTCGATGAACTGCAACTAGGCAACCGCATGTTGAAGGAAGAAGTCGATGCGGAAGACATCGCCGAGGTCGTCAGCAAGTGGACAGGCGTGCCGGTCAGTCGCCTCATGGAAGGCGAGATGTCGAAGCTCGTTCACCTGGAAGAGCAATTGCATCAGCGCGTCATCGGCCAGGACGAAGCCGTCACTGCCGTGGCAAACGCGATTCGTCGCTCGCGGGCCGGACTCTCGGATCTCAATCGCCCGATCGGCTCGTTTATGTTCCTCGGCCCGACCGGTGTCGGCAAGACCGAGTTGGCACGCGTCGTTGCCGAGTACTTGTTCGACGACGAGAAGGCGATGGTGCGTATCGACATGGGCGAGTACATGGAGAAGTTCTCCGTCACTCGCTTGATTGGCGCGCCCCCTGGCTACGTCGGCTACGACGAGGGCGGTCAGCTCACTGAGGCCGTGCGTCGGCGCCCGTACTGCGTGATCCTGCTCGACGAAATCGAGAAGGCGCACCCCGACGTGTTCAACGTGTTGTTGCAGGTACTCGACGACGGTCGCCTGACCGATGGGCAGGGCCGCACCGTCGACTTCACCAACGTCGTGCTGATCATGACCAGCAACTTGGCTGGCGACCCGTCGACGTTCTTCCGCCCCGAGTTCATCAACCGCGTCGACGACATCATTCGCTTCCGCTCGCTGACAGAGGTCGATCTTGAACGCATCGTCGTCATCCAACTCGAGCGTCTGCGCACCCGCATGGCCGAGCGCCGTATCACACTGTCGCTCTCCGAGGCGGCGATGAAGTGGTTGGCACACGAGGGCTACGACGAGGCCTACGGCGCGCGACCGCTGAAGCGCTTGATTCAGCGCGAGATCGCCGACCCAACGGCGTTGCTGATTCTGGAAGGCAAAGCCGGCGAGGGCGACACGATCAACGTCGACGTCGCCGGCGACAAGCTGACGATCACCGCGTCCAGTAGTTAACGGCACATCACCTAAGTCGGGAACCGTCGCCGGTCGGGCGGCGTCTATTCCGGCATGACACGAAACGCGTATCAGCAACCGACCCTTGGCCTGCGAGTTCGACTCGCCCTCGCTGCTTTGGTGGTGCCGCTTGGCATTGGTGCCGCGGCGTGCAAAGACGGGCTGACCGACACGCCCACCACCACGACCGTCCCCTCGACGGAGGTCATCGTGATGGAGGGGCGACCGCTGCGTCGTCACAACGGTCGCCTGCGCCGGGCACGTAGTCGGCGCGGTCACGGTCGCCTCACCGATCGACAAGCTCTCGCACTTGGCGTGGCTGAGCGCACGGCGCTCGCCGAGTACTGGCGTAATCAGGGTGAACTCGAGCACGCATCAGTCATTGCGTTCAACGACCTCGCTCATCGCCTCGCACAAGTCGACGCGCCTGACGAGCTGTTGCGGCGCACGGTTCGCGCCGCCGATCAAGAAGCGAATCACGCTCGACTTTGTTTCGAACTCGCCGGTCGCTACCTCGGCGAGACAGTGCACGCCGGTCGCTTACGCCGTCCCCGTCGCTTGCCGCGGTCGCGCGCGAACGAGCTGACCCAACTCGCGGTCGAAGCCTTGCGTGATGGCGTGCTCAACGAGGGCTACGCCGCGTTGCTCGCAGCTCGCAAGGCCGAACGCGCCACCGACTACCGAGTGCGCGATGCTCTGCAGGTCATCGCTCGCGATGAAGCGCAGCACGCGACGCTCTCTGCCGACGTGCTCGCGTGGTGCATCGCCGAGGGCGGCGACCCAGTCGCCAACGCTGTCATCGCCGCGGCTAACGAGTTGCCAGCGCGCATGTACGAGTCGGCCATTCCGAGCGACATCGACACTCGCACGCTCGCCGATCATGGCATGTTCAACGCGGACGAACCCGGCGACGGCTACGCGGCCATCCTGCGCGACACGCTCGGTCACGTCCGAGGTTTTTCTACCTGTACGCAGGCATGAAACCCTCGGACTGCAGCAAACCCTCGGACTTAGCTTCGGCGGTAGCGGCGGACTGCTAGCGGGGCCATCACTGCGATGATCGCTAGCGACCAGGCGATCGAGCCCCACACATACGCACTTGGGTACTCGGACCCGCCGAGCATGAGCGAGCGCACGGCCTTGGCCGTGATGCTGACCGGCTGACGCTCAGCCCACCAACGCAACGGTCCGGGCATTGTGCGCGGGTCGACGAAGGCACTCGACGCGAACACCAGCGGCGCCAACAACGGGAAAGCGGCGGCCTGTGCTGCTTCGCCATTGGGCACGAGCAAACCGATCAGCGCGAAGATCCAGCACAGCGCCAAACCGAACAGCACCATCACGAACACGCCTGCGGCCACCTGCAACACGGAAGTGTGTGTGCGGAAGCCGACCGCGAAACCGACGGCCAACATCAACAGCACGATGAACACGTTGCGCACGGTGTCGGCCAGCACGCGCCCGCCAAGCACCGCCGAACGACTCATCGGCAACGACTGCAAGCGCTCGAGCAGACCCTTGTTGCGGTCCTCGGCGAGACCGATCGCAGTATTGATCGCACCGAATGCGACCGTTTGCACGAAGACGCCAGGCATCAGATAGTCGACGTAGCGAACACCCGGCACCCGAATGGCACCGCCAAACACGTAGCGAAACATCAACACGAAGATCAGCGGCTGAATGAGCGAGAACACCAACAGCTGCGGCACGCGACGGATCACCGTCAGGTTGCGCCACACCATCGCAAACGTGTCGCGAATCCCCCACGTCATGACGTCGCTCCGGTGCCGGTCAGGGTGAGGAACACATCGTCGAGTGTTGGTTCGCGCAACGCGACGTGGGTTGGTGCAATATCGGCGGCCGCGAGTTGGTTCATCGCGTCGCGCAACGTCGCTGGACCTGCCGTCATCACCAAGCGCACGACGGTGCCCGCAGAGACAGTCCCGCCAATCTTGTCGGCCGCCGACTGCGCAATCTTCGCGTTGGCAAACTCGAACTCGATGACCGTGTCGCCAAGGCGCGCCTTCAACTGCTTGGCGGTGCCTTCGGCGGCGATCAGTCCCCTATCGATGACGACGATGTTGTCGGCAAGGCGATCGGCCTCTTCCAAGTACTGCGTTGTGAGCAACACCGTCGTGCCGTCGGAGACCAACGACTCAATGACGCCCCACAGATCGAGCCGGCTCGCCGGATCGAGACCAGTCGTCGGCTCGTCGAGAAACAACACGGGCGGCCGCGCAACCAGCGCAGCACCGAGATCGAGACGACGACGCATGCCGCCTGAATATGTACGCACCGGTCGGTTGCCGGCATCGACCAGGCCGAACTGATCGAGCAGTTGCTCGGCACGCTCGCGCGATACCGAGCGACCGAGGTGCGACAGACGGCCGACCAGTTCAAGGTTCTCGCGACCGGTCAGGTTCTCGTCGACCGCTGCGTTCTGCCCAGCAAGGCCGATACTCCGGCGCACATCCTGCGGCTGCGTGATGACATCGAAGCCGTGCACGTTGGCGCGACC
>JAYVVU010000191.1:0-4555 GCA_043786755.1 Actinomycetota bacterium | reverse complement strand
GAGGAAACCCTCGACTCAAAGCGCCGGGAAAATCGCTGTCGGGCTAGGTTCTGGCGATGGCAGGTCGGTTTACGTACTCGCGCTGGGATGGCAGCCAGAAGGGGTTCGACCTTGACGCGGATGGGCTGTTCGACCAGCTGACCGACGACTTGCTGTACCACGGCGACGTGAACGCAGCGCTGCGCCGGCTGATGCAAGAAGGCATGCGCGATCGCAACGACGAACGCATCGAGGGCTTGCGCGAGATGCTCGAGCGGCTGCGCGAGCAGCGCCAGGAACGACTCGATCGCCACGACCTCGGCGGGGTGTACCAAGAGATCGCCGACGAACTGAACGACATCGTCGCCGAGGAACGCCTGGCGGTTGAGCAAGCAACATCGGTAGCCGAACGCAGTGGCGACGAACGCCGTGCCAAGGCAGCGCGCGACGCGGCGGAGAATCGCAACTTCCGCCTCGACATGCTTCCCGACGACCTCGCCGGCAAGGTGCGCGAACTCTCGACGTACGACTTCGAGAGCGCCGACGCCCAGCGACGCTTTGAGCAGCTACTCGACAAGCTGAAGCAGCAGTTAACGCAACAGATGGTCGATCAGATGTCGTCGTCGATGCAGAACATGACGCCGCAAGACATCGCGCGCATGAAAGACATGATGGCGGCGCTCAACGAAATGCTCGAGAAGCGCGAGCGCGGCGAGGAACCCGGCTTCGAACAATTCATGGAACAGTTCGGCGACTTCTTCCCGGAGAACCCGACCACGCTCGACGAGTTGTTGGAACAGATGGCCAAGCGCATGGCCGCAATGCAGGCGATGCTCAACTCGATGAGTCCCGAGCAGCGGGCTCAGTTGCAAGACCTCAGCAATCAGTTGCTCGACGACATGGATCTGCGCTGGCAGATGGATCAGTTGGGTCGCAACCTGCAATCGATGTTCCCGCAGATGGGTTGGGGCCAGCAGTACGGATTCGAGGGCAGCGACCCGATGGGTATGGGGCAAGCGATGCAGACCATGCAGGAGTTGGGCGATCTCGATCAGCTCGAGAACCTGCTGCGCAACGCGACTAACCCAGGCGCGCTGGCAGAAGCCGACATGAATCGTGTGCGCGACCTGCTCGGCGACGACGCCGCCCGTTCGCTCGAGCGCTTAGCGCAGCTGACCAAGATGCTCGAAGAGCAGGGCCTCATCCAGCAGAAGGAAGGTCGGCTGGAGCTGACACCCAAGGGCTTGCGCAAGATCGGCAGCAACGCGCTGCGCGATCTGTACAGCAAGTTGGCGAAGGACCGGATGGGGCAACACAAGCTCGACACGCTTGGCCAAGGCCACGAGCGCACCTACGAAACCAAGGCATACGAGTTCGGCGACCCGTTCAATCTCGATCTCCAGCGCACGATCCGCAACGCATTGCGTCGCCGGGCCGTCTCGGGTGCCGTTTCAGGTGACGTGTCGCAGCGCGCGGTCAAGCTGTCGCCCGAGGACTTCGAGATCGAGCGCACCGAACACGTCACGCGCTCGTCGACCGTGCTGATGCTCGACCTTTCGATGAGCATGCCGATGCGCGACAACTTCTTGCCGGCGAAGAAAGTCGCGATGGCGTTGCACTCATTGATCACTTCGCAGTTCCCTCGCGACTTCATGGGCCTGGTCGGGTTCAGCGAAACGGCTTACGTGCTGACGCCCGCGCAGTTGCCCGAGGTCAGCTGGGACTTCGCTTACGGCACCAACATGCATCACGGGTTCGCGCTGGCTCGCCAAATGCTGGCGCGCCAATCCGGCACCAAGCAGATCATCATGATCACCGACGGCGAGCCGACGGCACACATCACCCCGCGCGGCGACGTCTACTTCAACTACCCGCCGGTGCAAGCCACCGTCGAGGCCACGCTGCGCGAAGTCGTTCGGTGCACGAAGGACAACATCCGCATCAACACATTCATGCTCGACGCCGACTCCGGGCTGCGTTCCTTCATCGAAAAACTGACATCCATCAACCGCGGTCGCGCCTTCTTCACCAACCATCAGACGCTCGGCGACTACGTCTTGGTCGACTTCATTGAGCACAAGAAGAAGCTCGCCGGTAGTCGAACGGCAGGTCGCCGGGCGGGCTAACCACGGCCGCGATACCACTTGGCAAACGCCCTTGTCAGAGTGTTGATAAATCCCCCCTTGCGCTGAGGCAATGTGATATGGGAGAATGACATTCATGTAATTACAGGGGTGTCGCACCCGACATTCCGCCAGGCCTGAGCAGGGGGCCACCCACATGCATGCAGAACTCAGTTCAGAACCACAGACCGATTGGCAAGACAAGGCGAACTGCCTGGGCGTCGATCCCGATCTGTTCTTTCCCGAGCGTGGCGCTTCAACTCGCGAGGCCAAAGAGGTCTGCCGCGGCTGCGTCGTGCGCACCGACTGCCTCGAATACGCGCTCGTCAACGGCGAGAAGTTCGGCATCTGGGGTGGCCTGTCAGAGCGCGAGCGTCGTCGCTTGCGTCGTCAGCGCTCGCAAGGTGTGCGTCGCACCGGCTGACATCTTGCTGCCCTCTTGCGGGGGCGCTTGGTAATCGGTGCAACTACAGCGTTAACATGTCGCCATGTTCGCTGCAGGCTTCGGCCCTCCTGAAATTGGTCTCATCCTCGTCATCGTCTTGGTGCTTTTCGGTGGCTCGCAGCTGCCCAAGCTCGCCAAGAACCTTGGCAAGGCGCAGAAGGAATTCAAGGACGGTCTCTCCGCGGGCCAGGCCGAGGCCGGCAAGACTGCCGACTCCGCCAAGACCGAAGACTGACTACCGCGAAGTCGTTAGTCGTTAGCGCAGCGTCTCAGACGTTGACGCGACGACGCTTCAAGATGCGGCGACGCTCGCGCTCGCTGCAACCGCCCCACACGCCGTGCTCGATACGTTGTTCAAGCGCGTACTCGAGGCATTGGCCGAGGACCGGGCAGCCATTGCAAATCTTGCGGGCGCGGTCGACACCGACGCCGTCGCTGGGGAAGAACGTGGCCGGCGGATAGTTGCGGCAGTTGCCGCGGCTCATCCACGCCGTTGCCGAATCGGCATCGACCGGGACTGCTGTCACGGAAAGTTTCTGTTTCATGCGCGTCTCCCTTGTTGTCCGCGATCGGGGGATCGCGGCTGGTTGTGCGCCCGCACCGGACCTTTTGAAACCAGTCCTTTAACGACCGGCCCTTTCGACCCGGGAAGTCGCACCACTTTCCACACCTGTACTACCCATAACTACGACGCTGTAGTCCGTGGTTTGGTTCCCGAATTTCGTCATGTCTAGCAGCTGACGGTGCCATGTTACGAACATATGACGAAACCGACCGTTCCTGTGCGAACAGTCACGCGTTGCCCAGGAACAGAACCTCACCCGTCGGAGTGGTGGAACCGGCCTTGGGTTCGATGGTGATGCCCCATTTCACTGGGTTTCCGGGCATTCCGCTGAGGATCCTGCGCACGTCGCCGCCGTCGGCGGCATCGAGCAACTGCATGGCGATCGGGCCGGTCTCGTCGATCAGCCACAGCTCGTACACCGAGCCGTCGTTGGGCGACATCAGGCCGTCGCCGATGATGGCGGCCCGCTGAGTACCAGGCGACCAGGCCACATGAATGTGGCCAATGGTGCCCGCCGAGGTAGCCGTCAGTTCGACCATCTGCACGTCGGGTTCGGCCATGACCTGCTCGAGTTGCGCCGCGAAAGCGTCATCGTTCTGCGAACCGCGGCCGACCACGAACGCCGTGGTCGCCACGATCAGCAGCACGGCGGCCGCAGCCGCGAGCAGCGATGGGCGCCGGGCGGGCGCGATGGTTCGAGTCGCGACGATGGGCGAGAGCTGACGGGTTGTTGCCACTTGCTGCAGCACCTGCGCCTTCAGCTCGGCGGGCGGAGCGATCACTGATAGTTCGCCGAGTGCGGCCACGGTCACCCGAAAGTCGCGCACGTCCTGACTGCACACGTGGCAGTCGTGATAGTGGGCTTCGAAGGCAATGCGCTCGTCGGCGTCGAGCGCATCGAGCGCGTAGGCCGCGGCGAGGTGGTGGAGGTCGAGTTCTGAGCTCATGATGCGTCTGCTCCTAATTCGTCGCGCAGGCGAATCATGCCGTCGCGAATTCTTGACTTGATGGTTCCCTCAGCGACATCGAGCAGCGCAGCCACCTCGCGGTAGGTGAGCGCACCGAAGTACGCCAGCTCGACTGCTTCGCGCTGCGCGGGCGTGAGATGAGCCAGCGCTCGCCGCACGCGGGCTTGATCGAACGATGCTTCGACGGACTCGACGACGACATCGGTCTCGACGACTCGCTTCTGCGATTCCTTGTCGAGGCGATCGCGCGCCGATTGTTCGGACCGCACTCGGTCGACGGCACGACGGTGGGCGACGGTCGAGGCCCAGGCTTTGACCGAGCCTTTCTCGCCATCGAAGCGGGAAGCGATGCGCCACAACTCGACGAACACCTCCTGGGTCACTTCCTCCGACTGCGACCGATCGCGCACGACCCTGAGCACGACCCCGAATACGTACGGGGCGAGCTCGTCGTAGAGCACGGCAAACGCCGTTT
>JAYVVU010000190.1:0-4560 GCA_043786755.1 Actinomycetota bacterium | reverse complement strand
ATGGCGCGCAGAACACGTCGGCGCCCTTGAGGCGCGAGATCTTCTCTTCATCGGAGAGCCGACCCAACCACTCGATGCGCGGGTCGCCAGCGGATTGCAGCCGCAGCCGGTCGGTGTCGGGTCCGTTGCTCGCGATCCACAGACGAACGTCCTTGCCGCCGATCTGCCCGAGTTCAGCCATCGCCGCGAGTAGTACGTCGAGACCCTTACGTTCCTCGTGACGACCGCAAAAGAAGATGGTCGGGCCATCGGTTGCCCACGGTTTGGCGTTGCGATAGTCGTCGAGCTCGACGCCGTTGAAGAGGATCTCGTATTCGCCAGGGATGTACGGGCTGACAAGCGCTGCCGCGTCCTTCGACACTGCGACTCGGTGTACGAGGTTCGCCGCCGCCGGCTTGATGTAGTTCTTCAGGTGTTTGTAACTCGAGCTTTGGCCGGCCGCGTGGAACGTGCCGACCACCGGTGCAGGGTGCATCAGCATCGCGGTCATGCACGGACCTGGCGCAAACGGTTCGTGAAGGTGCAACACGTCGAACTGCTCTTCGTATAGGACGCGTGTCGTGCGCAGCATGCACGACGGGTCTGGCGCGAGCGGCGCAACTGAACCGTTGGCCGAAGTCGGCAGGCTGTTACCCAGAGGCGTGACGAAGGTGGCGGGCGGCGGCCCATCGCATGGCCCGAGCACTCTTACCTCTATACCCATGCGCCGCAGCTCGCGGGCAAGGCCCATCACCTGCGCTTGCACTCCCCCAGGCACCGAAAGGCTGTAAGGGCTCACCATCCCCACCCGCAACAAGCGTTCGGAAGTGGCAGCCATCGTGCGAACGCTACCGGGCCAGCCAGTCGAGTGTTTCGTGCCTGCACACGGGCACGAAACACTCGACAGACACCGATGTCGGGCTAACGCGCTTCTTGAGCGATCGCGACGACGAGCGCTATGACGGCCAGAGTGCCGATCAAGATCGCTGCCGGCCGAGCCAACATGTAACCCACCAGCACCGGATCGTGTCGGATGTCGTCGATGTGGTGCCTGCGGCGGAGATTTCGATCCAGCTTCCAAAACACGAAGGCCCCGACTCGTCGAAGAGTTGGTCGATGTAGAACTCAACGACCGGTCGAGACTTCGGATTGGCGTCGTGGCGGTAAAGCGAGAGCTTCAAGGTGGAGTCCTGCCGGCGGGCGAGCGCCTGCTGAACTAACGAGTGGCCCCAGTTCCGCTTCGAAGTCCGTTGGCCCAAGCTCCGAGTGTTTCATGCCTGCACACGGGCAGGAAACACTCGGACCCCTGCCTGAGCGACCGTTTGGGTGGCCGCCTGCGAGACTCTTGGAACCGGGGCGGGGTTTCGGGCGTCTGAACTTGTGCCTGCCGGGCGAGCATGTGGAGCCACTGTTGACCGATTTCCCCCAATCGACGCATTTCCGAACGGCTGTGCGCCGCTGGCTGCTGCTGCCCCTCGCGCTGGTCGCCTGTCTTGGAGTTGTCGCTGGTTTCACTGCTGCACCCGCCCGCGCCGAAGGCGTAACCACGCTCACCGTTACCTCTGGTGTCGGCGATGGCTGGTTCGATCCGGGCGATCACGTGGTCGTGACGGCGACCGTGAAGACCGACGACTTACTCGACGGGCGCATTGACGTGGTCTCACCGTCGGGCAGCATCGTCACCCGCGACATCCAAGTTGCCGGTGGCACCACGAAGGCCTTCATGCTCGTCGCGCCGACGAGCTTCGACCTCTCACCCATCACCGTGAATCTCTATCGCGGTAATGAACTCATCTCGAAGAAGTCGGTGACGATGACCGTTGCCGAGACCGTCGAGTTGGTCGGCGTGCTGCCGGCACTCGTCGCTCGCGTCGGCGAACTACCCGAACAGGTGAACATCGCGACCGGCGGTAAGGCAGTGCTCAGCGAGCTGTCGTTGGAACAGATGTCGCTTGGTTCGGCCGCGCTCGAAGCATTCGACTCCATCGCCGCGACTGCGGCCGATGTGCGCTCGTTGCAACGCGAACAACTCGCTGCACTACTTGGCTGGCTAAATCGTGGTGGGCGATTGTTGCTCGACGACTCGGGCGACCTCTCCGCGCTGCCCGAAGAGTGGCGACCCGGCAGCGCCGGCTATGCGCTCGCCGGACGCGGCGAGGTACGACTGATCGATGGCAAGGGCAGCAACAACCAGTGGGCATCGGTGATCGAGCCCAGCGGCTCGTCGCTGTCAGACAACGCCAACGCGTTCGGCTCGAATGAGCAGCTGGGCGTGACGCAACAAGACCTCGCAATACGCGCCGGCGTGAAGCAACCGTCGCTCATCCCGTTGCTTGTGCCGCTCGTCGCGTACACCGTGATCGTCTCGCTCGTTTTGTTCTTCGTGTTGCGCGCGACTCGCCGCCTGACGCTTGCGTGGGTCGCCATCCCAGTGCTCGCGTCGGTAACCGCAATCGGCGTGTTCGTCTACGGACAGCAGTGGCGTTCGGTCGGCAAGCCGGCGGCGACGACGTTCATCGAGTCGTACCCAGGTGGCGCGGACGCGTACTCGAGCGTTCTTACGTTCAGTCGCGACGGCGGCACCAGCACCGTTCATTTGCCAGCAGGTTGGCAAAGCGATAGCGAGTTGACGCAGTACTTCTTCGGTTCCATCGGCGTGGCGACACAGTTGACCCCGACCGCGACCGAAAGCGAAGTGCGCGTCCGTCTCGAACCTGGGCAGGTGACGACGGCCAACGTGCTCGGTCCCACGTCCGAGGGCGGGCTCGTTGCGACTGCCTCTGTGCGCGACGACGAGGTCGTCGGCACGGTCACAAATCGTGGCAGTGTCACGCTGTACCAAGTCGCCGTCTTCGGCCCGGGTGGCGTCGCCGACATCGGCACGCTCGCGCCCGGCGCCAGCGCCGACTTTGCGATCGATGCCGACCCGTTGCCGCCGGGCTCCACGCGCGCCGATCGCGTGTGGGACGGAACGTCAGACCCGAGCGCTCCGGACGACGAGATCGCCGAGCTCGGCATCTGGAGCAACGCCGGCTTCGCGCGATCGATGTATCCGTCCGGCTTGGTGCGCGCTGCTGGTTGGACCACCGAGTTGCGCAACGGACTCGACATCAGCGGCGGATTCACCAGCACCACTGTCGTGACCAGCCTCGCCCTCATTCTCCCAACCAGTGGCCCGATTCCGACCGCGGCGATTCGGTCGACGATGGCGCGCACACCGTTTGGAATGTTCGGCAACGGGCTTGGCGACACGATCTATCGCTACGTGTTGCCGCCCGACGCGCCGATTGGGCAGGGCATTGTCTTCGAGATTCCCGCTGGCCTCGCCAAGGTCGACCTGTGGAACGGCAGTGGCTGGGTCAGCCAAGAGGGCGACCACTCGGCGCGCGTTGTCGTACAACCGGCGATGCGTGCCGGCGGCGTGATCATGGTCCGCTTCGACAGCGCCGACGGCTTCTTCAGCGACCAGATCCCGACCGTGCGCGGCATCGTGCCCGGAGAGTTCGTATGACCACCGACCTGATCACAACCGGAACTTCAACGACAGTGGAAATGCTCGAACCCGAGCCGGAACCCGAGACCGCGCCAGTCGCCGTGCGCGCAACTCAATTGAGTAAGCGCTACGGCAACCTGCTGGCGGTCAACGGACTCGACCTCACCGTGCCACGCGGTTCCATCTTCGGGCTCATCGGCCCGAACGGTGCCGGCAAGAGCACGACGTTCGCGATGATGGCCAGCCTGTTGCTGCCGACCAGCGGACGCATCGTGGTGATGGGCGCCGACCCGTCGCGCAAACCACGCACGGTCCGCCGCCGCATGGGTTACATGCCCGACAACCTCGGCGTCTACGACAACTTGCGCGTCGACGAGTACCTCGAATTCTTCGCCGCTTCCTACGGAATCGCGCGCACCGAGTGGACCGACCTCGTCGACGGCTTGCTCGAGTTGGTCGACCTGTCGGTGAAACGCACGGCGATGGTGAACTCGTTGTCGCGCGGCATGAAGCAACGCCTCAGCCTCGCTCGCGCCTTGGTGCACGACCCGGAACTGTTGGTGCTCGACGAACCGGCCAGCGGGCTCGACCCGCGTGCCCGCGTTGAACTGCGCGAACTACTGAAGACGCTGAACGGCATGGGCAAGACGATCATCATCTCGTCGCACATCCTTTCCGAGCTGGAAGAGATGTGCACCGATGTTGCGATCATGGAGGCAGGCAAGTTGCTGGCCGCCGGTCCCCCGCGCCAAATCCTCGAACGACTCGGCGGGTCGCGCAACGTGCGCGTGCGTTTCGCCAGTGGAACGAGCGAGTCGTTCACTGTGGCTGGCGACGATGAGCAATCCGCACTGCTGCGTCGCCTCGTTGTCGACGACGGCCGCGACGTCGTCGAGTTCGTTGAAGAGTCGGGCGGACTCGAGCAACTGTTCATGTCGCTCACCGAAGGGATCGTCCAATGATGATGAACCCTGTTCTCAGTCGCGAACTGCGCGAGCGCATGCGCACCGGGCGCGCGTTCGTCGTCGTCGGCATCTTCCTGCTGTTGCTGACGCTGACTTCGTACCTTGTCTACCAAGGCTCGACCA
>JAYVVU010000189.1:0-4577 GCA_043786755.1 Actinomycetota bacterium | reverse complement strand
TTGTTCTTCGTTGAGCATGTTGGTGGTCACGACCCACGTGCGACCGGCGACCGGGCCCCACGTCACTTCGCGGCGCACGCGTACTCGATGAACCTCGGCGGTTACACCGCCGACTTGCGGCGCGTCGGCCGCCGCGGGTGGTGCGTCCGTTTCATTGGTGGAGCGCGTTCGGAAGGTGGCCCACCGACGGGTGAGCATGGTGCCATCGGGCTCGCCGAACACGTAACCGAGTTCGGGTTTGATATCGGCCGGCGCCGGCGCCAGTTCGGCGTTCACCATTGGGCCAGGCGGCTGATCAAATACAAGCTGGTCGGTCAACCCAGCAGCGGGCACCGGCGCGGTGTGGAACACGCGCCAGGTCGGGGGCTTTGCTTCTGGCCACCAGGCCGCCGCGGCACCCGCCATCGCGCCCAGCACGGCGACCACAGCCAGCACCTGTCGCCATCGGCTGGGAGTGTGCTGCTCGGTGCCGCCGTCGGTAAACACCTCCGGGTCGACGTCGATCAGGTCGATCCGGTGCCGTTCCCCCTGGTCGCGTACGGTACGCATCGGCCGCATTCTCGCACGTGGGTGACGAGGCTGTGTTGGGCGGGAATCGGTGACCACTTGCCGTTAGCACTCTCGTCTTCCGGTTGCTAATGGCCTCCGCCACCTCGTAACCTGGCACTCACACCGGTCGAGTGCTAACCCGTCCGGTCGCACCATCACCAAGTCCCACCTAAATAGTGCCCTGCCAACGGAGGCCTGCACCCATGAAACTGAAGCCCCTCGATGACCGCATAGTCGTCAAGCCGAACGAGGCCGAGCAGACCACTGCGTCGGGTCTCGTGATCCCCGACACCGCCAAGGAAAAGCCGCAGCAGGGCGAAGTCCTCGCCGTCGGCCCCGGCCGCTGGAGCGACGACAAAGGCACCCACACCCCACTCGACATCAAGGTCGGCGACACCGTGCTGTACAGCAAGTACGGCGGCACCGAGATCACGGACCAGGGCAAGGATCTCTTGATCCTGACCAGCCGCGACGTCCTCGCCATTGTGACGAAGTGAGCCACTGACCACATGGCCAAACAACTGAAGTTCCACGATGAGGCGCGTCGCGCCCTCGAGGCTGGCGTGAACAAGTTGGCCGACACGGTCAAGGTCACGCTCGGGCCGAGAGGTCGCAACGTCGTGCTCGATAAGAAGTTCGGCGCACCCACCATCACCAACGACGGTGTGTCCATCGCGAAGGACGTCGAACTCGACGATCCGTTCGAGAATATGGGCGCGCAATTGGTGAAGGAAGTCGCCACCAAGACCAACGATGTTGCCGGCGACGGCACCACCACGGCCACTGTGCTCGCACAGGCAATGGTGCAACACGGCATGCGCAACGTCGCTGCCGGTGCCAACCCCATGGGCTTGAAGAAGGGCATGGAGAAGGCGGTTGCTGCTGCAGTCGAGAGCATCAAGAGCCAGGCCAAGGTCGTCGACGACAAGCATCAGATCGCCGCAGTCGCGACGATCTCTGCCGCCGACGCATCGGTCGGCGAAGTCATCGCCAACGCGATCGACAAGGTCGGCAAGGACGGCGTCGTCACTGTTGAAGAGAGCAACACCTTCGGAACCGAACTGGAATTCACCGAGGGCATGCAGTTCGACAAGGGCTACCTGTCGCCGTACTTCGTCACCGACACCGAGCGTCAAGAAGCGGTGCTCGACGACGTGCAGATCCTGTTCAGCGCCGGCAAGATCTCGACCGTTGCAGCCTTGCTGCCCGTGCTCGAGACCGTCATGAAGTCGGGTAAGCCGTTGCTGATCGTTGCTGAAGACATCGAAGGCGAAGCACTCGCCACGTTGGTCGTCAACAAGATCCGTGGCACGTTCAACTCGGTGGCCGTCAAGGCTCCGGGTTTCGGCGATCGCCGCAAGGCAATGCTGCAAGACATGGCGGTCCTCACCGGTGGTCAGGTCATCAGCGAGGAAGTCGGTCTCAAACTCGAGAACGTCACCCTCGATCTGCTCGGCAAGGCCAAGCGCATCATCATCACCAAGGACAACACCACCATCGTCGATGGTGCTGGCTCCAAGGACGATGTTGCCGGTCGCATCAACCAGATCAAGACCGAAATCGAAAACACTGACAGCGACTGGGATCGCGAGAAGCTGCAAGAGCGTCTGGCCAAGTTGGCGGGCGGCGTTGCAGTGATCAAGGTCGGCGCCGCAACCGAGGTGGAACTGAAGGAGAAGAAGCACCGCATCGAAGATGCAGTGTCGGCTACTCGTGCAGCCATCGAGGAAGGTGTCGTCGCCGGTGGCGGCGTTGCACTGGTGCGCACCCGCGCCGCAGTGTTGGCAGTCGTCAACTCGCTGGAAGGCGACGAGGCAACTGGTGCTCGCACCGTCTACGAATCGCTGACGGCTCCTTGCCGGCTCATCGCCGACAACGCCGGTCTCGAAGGCGCAGTCACCACGCAAGCAGTCGAATCCGCCAAGGGTTCGATGGGCTTGAACGCAGCAACCGGCGAGATGGTCGACCTGGTCAAGGCCGGCATCATCGATCCGGCCAAGGTCACGCGTGCAGCGCTGCAGAACGCAGCGTCGATCGCGGCCCTCGTCATCACCACCGAGTGCCTCGTTGCCGACAAGCCTGAAAGGGCTGCTGGTGGCGGTCACGGCGGCGGCATGCCTGGTGGCATGGGCGGCATGGGTGGCATGGGCGGGATGATGTAAGTCGTCTGCGCCGCAGACATGAAGAGCGGTAGTTCGAAGTGAAACGACCCCGGTGGCCATCAAGGCCCCGGGGTCTTTCCCATTAGGTCAGAAGTGGGTTGCCTGAGCTGTAAAGGCGCGCTCTGTCCCCCAATGCGGGTGCCAGGGCGACAGGTGCCGGGGTAGTCTCAGCTCTGTGGCACGTCCCGCAGATCACCTGTCTGAGCGCCCCGTTGATGTGGTCGGCGACGGTTTGTCCGAGGAAGAAATCGCCGCTCGCGTTGCGGAGTGGCTTGACGAACTACGTGATGGCCCGGCCTTGGTGCTACCAGTGACTGCCGCCGCCGAGTTGAGTTTGGCGCGTGGTGAGGACGACGTGTGACTGATCTGGTGCTCGATGCTTCTGCGGGCATCGAGATGATCGCTAAGTCTGTCAGCGGAGTTCAGTTGGCGGCGCTGATCCCGACCGATGCCACGCTCTGGGTGCCGGATGGACTTTTTGATGTCGAGGTATTGGCCGTACTGCGCCGGTGGGATTTGAACTCGATCCTCACTGCGTCGCAGGTTGCGGCGAGTCGGATGAGATTGTCCACCCTGCGACTTCGCCGGGCGAGCGTGTCATCGCTGGCGTCACGTGCGTGGCAGTTGCGCTCCAACATCACGTTCTCCGACGCATGCTACGTCGCCCTGGCGGAAGCGTTGCGATGCGAGCTACTCACAGCCGACCACCGGCTTGTCGCCTCACCGAAGTTGCCGGTTCGCACCCTGCACCTATAGTCCCGGCGATTTCGCTCGGACTTACTGTGGACTATCTCGAAGAGTCAACGCACTATGAGTGTGAAGCGGACAAGGTGTCGGGCGTACCGGGAGGAGGTTGCTAATGGCCAGAGCGTGGCGGATCATGGTGGCTGGCGTGTTGTTGGCTGGCTGTGTGGACGAGTTTGACACGGCTGGCGAGAGTTTCGGCCCGGAAGTGACGAACGAGTGCGACCAGCCTGTGATCGTCGGGATCGGCGATTCGCTGGCGTCAGCCGAGCGCGACATCCGTGAGTTACCGATCACGATGCAATCGGGATGGAGGTCGAGGATTGAGTTTGTCGTTCAGCGCGAGGTAGTGCCCGAGCGAGTGTTCTTGTTGGTCGGTGTTGATGCTGACGGGGCGGCGATGCTTGAGTTCGAAACTTCTGACATCCGGCACGATGTGGTCGAGACTGTGTTTGAGGCGGATTGTCGAACGCTAACGAGGAAGTGAATCGGCCGGGGTTTTGCATCAGGTCCGGTCGGTCTCGGGCGTTTCGGCTTTCCGATTCTGCCTCGGTCTGGTGGACAAGTGCTTAGGGTACGCCCGACTCATCACCCGAGCTCTCGCATCAGATCAGGGTTAGGCTCTCGCCGTGCTCAGACCCGGCAAACAAGCGGGTAAGCGTCCGTTTTGGGCGCATCAACTGGTCGAGTACATCCTTGGCGGCGCGCTGGTCGCCAGTGGACTGCAGAGCCCGCAACCAATCGTGCCGGCGGCGCTCGGCGGATTCATCCTGTTGTACGCAGCAGCCACGCGCGGCGCGTTGGCAGCCTTCCGGTGGATCGATCGCCGAGTGCATCGAGTTGCCGATCCGGTGCTGGTGCTCGTACAGGTCGGTGCTGCGCTGCAGCAGTGGGTGTCGGTCGATAACGGCACGCGCATCATCATGATCGCTATCGCGGTTGTGCACTTGGTGGTCTGGCTCGGTAGCAGTTTCACCGAGAAAGAGAAGCGGTCGACAGCATCAGTCGCACGCGACCCGAACGCTGATCGCAGCACCGAACTAGGTCGTACCGCTGGCCGCCTGGCCGCGAAGGGTGTTCGCGCCGTTCGCGCTGCGAAAGCCAACCGCGAAAGCAAGTGAA
>JAYVVU010000188.1:0-10497 GCA_043786755.1 Actinomycetota bacterium | reverse complement strand
ACCTCGATCTCGGTGAGGGAACCACGCACAACTTCGTCCTCAAGGTGAAGTGAACGCGACCATCTGACTCGCGCCGGACGGCGTTGCGAACAGACGTTCGCTACGCCATACTGGATCTATGAAGTCCTCCACTGCCGTTACTACAGCAGTCTCCGACGCCGATCTCATCTGGCAGCAGTGTTTGTTTGCTTTCGAGGAACCGCAGGTTGCCCCCGACTTCGCTGGCCTTACCCGCACGTGGCTCGACGAGACCTCATGGGTCGACTACGTCCCGCATTGGTTGGGTGGCGCCGATCTCGTCTTCGCCGAATTGGTTGCGAAGGTCTCGTGGAAGCAGCGCGAGGTCACGATGTACGACAAGCGCCTACCCGAGCCGCGGCTCACCAGCTGGTGGAGCTCGCTCGCTGGCGCGCCTGAACCCTTGCCCGTCTTGGAAAGCGCGCGGGCCACGCTCACCCGCCAGTACGGGCGACCATTCGACTCAATCGGGTTCAACCTCTACCGCGACGGGCGCGACTCGGTGGCATGGCACGCCGACCGCGAGCGCTACTACCAGGAAGATCCGGTGGTGGCGATCGTCAGCACCGGTGCGCCGCGTGCGTTCCAATTGCGCCCGCTTGGAGGTGGTCAATCGCAACGCTGGCAACTTGGCCTTGGCGATCTGTTCGTGATGGGCGGCTCATGCCAGCACCAATGGGAACACTGCGTGCCGAAAACTGCCAACGCTGTCGGGCCGCGCCTCAGCATCATGTTCCGCCACAACCTGGCCGACTGGCAGCCGCCCGCGACGGGCACATATAACTCTGGGACGCACAACCAGTAATACTTGGACTGATGTCCAACACTCGTACTGACACAGATCGCTACGCCTTCGTTCCCGGCTCGGCGCCTTACCCGACCATCGTCTCTGCGGAAGGCTGTTGGCTGATCGCCGCCGATGGTCGTCGCATTCTCGATGGCGCGGCCGGGGCAATCGTCGGCAACATCGGCTGGGGTCGCACCGAAGTTGCCGAAGCGGCGGCCGCGATCATGCCGATCGGTTACGTGATTCCACTGTGGCCAACACCGAGTCGCTTGGCATTACAGGATGAACTGATTCAGCACTGGTTGCCAGACGGTTTCAATCACGTCTTCTTCACCAGTGGTGGCAGCGAAAGCACCGACTCGGCGATCCGTCTTGCACGCGCCTACCAAGTCGGCAAGGGCCGCGGCGATCGTTGGAAGGTGATCGGTCGCCACCCGAGCTATCACGGCATGACGACCGGAACGATGGCGGTTGCTAGTCACCTTGGCCGCCAAAAGGGTTACGAGCCGTTGCTGCTGCCCTTCCCGAAAGTGCCGTGGGACGACCCGGAGATGGTGTTGAAGGTGATCGAGCAAGAAGATCCGGCCACCATTGCCGGCTTTATCGCGGAACCAATCACCGGTGCCGCGGGTGCGTGTCTGACTGCCAGCGACGAGTACTGGCAAGTCGTCACCGAAGCCTGCCGCGAGCACGACATCCTGCTGATCGCCGACGAAGTGATGACCGGCTACGGCCGCACCGGCTTGAAGTTCGGCCATCAACACTTCCCGTTCCAGCCCGACGTGATCGTCGGCGGCAAAGGTCTCGGCGGCGGTTACGTCCCCCTTGGCGCAGTCGCCGCGCGCGACGAAGTTGCCGACGCACTCGTTGGGTCCGGCTTCATGTACTTCACGTTCACTGGCAACGACGCCGCTTGTGCGGCGGGGTCGAAGGTGCTCGAGATCATGCGCCGCGAGAACTTGGTTGCGCGCTCGGCCTCGCAAGGTGGTGTGCTTGGCAAGCGTTTGCATGCCGAGTTCGAGGGTCACCCGGCCGTTGCCGAGGTGCGCGGGCGCGGCATGTTCTACGGCCTCGAGTTGCGCTGCAATCGCGACGCGGTAGTGATGGCAGCGCTGCAACGCGATCTGTGGATCTACCCGGCCGGTTCTGGGCCGGTTCCTGACGCTGTGATGGTCGCGCCGCCGTTTGTTGTGAGCGACGCCGAGATCGAGCAGATCGTCACCACCCTGCGTGCCGCCATCGACTCCGTCTTCGCCGGCTGATGACCTCAACAGCAGGCACAATCGCACTGCAAGGTGGCGGGCCGTTCGTCGCCAACGACGACCTCGATCGGCGATTGCTCGCCGCGGTCGGCGCGACAAAGGCGGTGGTGTTGCCGACGGCCGATGCTTTTGAACATCCCGAGCGCTTAGTCGCGGCTGCGATGTCGTGGGGCGAACGACTCGACATTGAAGTCGAGGCGCTGATGGTGCTGCGGCGAGGCGAGGCGATGGAAGCAGGCCCGGCCGACATCGTGCGTACGGCGCGCGCCGTCTACTTCGTCGGCGACCAACCGTTGCATCTGCGATCGGTGTTGAAGGACACGCCGTTATGGGATGCGTTGCAGGAAGTGCTCGCCAACGGTGGACTCGTCGTCGGTGTAGCAGGAAGCGCTGCTGCGTTGTGCGACCCAATGGTCGATCCGCGCGGCGGCGCGTTCACACTTGGTCTTGGTCTGGTACCCGACCTGGCGTTGGTGACCGAGGCCGAGTCGTGGTCGCCGGAACGCCGCCATCGCACCCGCGAGTTGGCGAACACAACGTCATCGAACACACCGTCATCGAAAACGACATTGGCCGTCTTGCGCACCGGCGATGCGCTTGTGCGCAGCGCCACGAAGTGGGAGTCGGTTGGCGACATCGAGCTACACGGCGACTTGCCCACTGCCTAGCCGTTACTGAAGCGCTGGCGCCTCACGTCTCGTGGATCGTGATGCTCTCGATGAAGACCGGCGTGGTCGGCGCTTCGCTGGTGTTGGTTTCGTCGGCGGTGAGGGCGATCGCGCTGACCGTGGTCTCGAGCCCCTCGCTGACCTGACCGAACAACGAATACTTCGATGGCAGATCCATGCCGCGGTTGCCGATCACGATGAAGAACTGGCTGCCATTGCTGTCTGGCCCACTGTTCGCCATCACGACGGAACCGATCTGGTAGGCGCCATCGGCAGGCAGCTCGTCGGCGACCGTATAGCCAGGACCGCCTTCGCCGGTGCCGCCCGACGGATCGCCACATTGGGCAACGAAGTCGAGCGGAATGCGCGGGCAGTTCAAGCCGTCGTAGAAGTGGTAGCGGCTGAGGACCACGAAGTTGTTCACCGTCAGCGGTGCGTTCACCGCGTCGAGCGTGATGGTGAACTCGCCCATGTTGGTGACGACGGTGGCCGTGTACGTCTTGGTGACGTCGATGCACATCGGCGGTGCTTCTTCGAACGCGGTGTGGCGCTCGGACGAACCGTCGGCTTCTGGGCACGGCGTCGGTGCGGGGACCGGAACGACAGCGGGGGTGATGCTGACGACGTCGATCACGAACCGCAGCGAGGCGCCCGGCTTGATGATCGCGCCGGAGCCTTCTTCGCCGTAGGCGAGTGAGGCAGGGATATCGAGCTGGCGAGTTCCGCCTGCTTGCACACCAATCAGACCTTCGTCCCAGCCGGTGATGACGCCACCCGTTCCCAACACAAACGAGAACGGCGGATCTGGGTCCTGGCTGCTGTCGAATTCGGTGCCGCCATCGAGCAGCGTGCCCACGTAGTGCACGCTCAGCGTGTCGCCGACGGCCGCAGCATCGCCATTGCCGACAACGAGATCGGTGATCACCAAATCGGAGACGGTGACGGGCTTCTTCGCATCTTCGCTGAGGAGTGCGGTGATGCCCGCGATGCCGACAACGACTGCGACAAGAATGCCGATCCAGACGCCACGCCGCTTGCGCTTGGTTTTGCGCGCCTGCTTGGCCATTTCCTGCAGTCGCAGCTGGCGGTTGGCCTTTTGTCGTTCACGCTTGGTGGTAGCCACGAGGAGTGGAGGCTAGCGGACGACCCCTCGGGCGCAGCCCCTCACGGCCAACTGCTTACCCCTATTAGTAAAGGACTTCAGCTGAGTAAAGGATTCCTCAAGACCTCGCTGCGGAGCGCCGATGCTGAAATTGATGCGGCGAACGGAACACACCATCGCCCGGGCCATCGTTGCGACTGGCCTCGGCACCGGCCTTTGGTATCTGACGTGGCGCGCCCTGTACTCGCTCGCCGGCACCGACCTGTGGTTGTCGATCCCTCTACTACTGGTGGAGTTCGCCGGTTTCATTGGCAGCTCCCTGCTGGCGTGGGCATTGTGGCCGCACGCGGGCTCGACGGAGGAACGGGTCGATGTCGCCGCCACGGATGCGTCGAAATTCGATGTGCTGGTGAGCGTCGGCAATCGGGGCGATCAGGAGTTGCGCGCCACGTTGCTCGCGTTGCGATCCGTGGCCGGTGTCGGAGACGTTGTTGTCGTTCAGCGCGGCGAACTTGCCAGCTCAATCGCCTCAGCAGGTACGCCGCGCGTGTTGCTGCTCGACGCTGGCGATGTGCCGACGACCGACATCATCACGCGCCTAAGTCGTGGCTTCGAAGGTCGTGGCTTCGAAGGTCGTGGCTTTGAAGGTCGCGGTTTCGTTGATGAGCGAGTCGCGGTCGTGCAGGGACTCGGTGTGTCCTTCGCCGAAGACTCGATGGAACACGGCCCACACGGTCGGCACGACCTCACGTTCGAACGCAGCGCGCTGAACCCGGCGCTCGGCAGTCGCGGGTGCGCGATCTGGACAGGCAGTGGTTCGCTGGTCTCAGTCGACGCGTTGCGCGAAGCGTTGCGCCAACCGGTCACCGGCGAATCAGCGCTGGAGAAGTACTGGGCAATGTCGGTTGGCTTGTTGGCGGCCGGTTGGCGCATCGTCGCCCCCTCCGATGTCGCAGTCGTTGCGCATCGCGTCGAAGTGGTCGAGTCAGCGGTTGCTGCGGATCGCCGCGCCCGCGTACGTGCTGCGCAGAAACTCGTTGGCAACTGTCGACGCTTGTTCTCGGGGAACATCAAGTGGCGACAACGGCTTGCTCTGCTGGCCTGGTCTGTCCGTCCGCTTTCTGGTCTTCGTCGCGCGGCGTTCATGGCGGTGCTTGTGCTTGCGTTATACGTGGGCGCGGTGCCATTCACGATGCCGTTGTGGATGTTGGTGGCGGCGTGGTTGCCGTCGTTCATTGCGACTTCCGTCGGCATCTGCCTGCTCAGTGGTTGGCGGCTACGGCCAGGCGATCGAACCCGCTGGTCGCTGGTCTCGTTGACACCCGTGCGCAACGGCACCGGTTTGATTGTGGGTATCACGGCGGTGACGCTGGTGCTCCTATTGCGCGGCATCAGTGATGAGTTCACGCACACCTTGGGCCACTTGCCGAGTGAGACGTTGATGGGTCTCATCGTCGTCACCCTGTGGACGCTCGCCATGTCACTCGACGGTCTGCGCCTCCTCGCGCGCCGCACGCGTCGACGCGGCGGTGAACGCGTCGCCTCCTTGTTGCCGGCTGTTCTGGGCGAGCGCTCGGCAAGAATCGTCGACCTCACGTCGCGTGGTGCGGGACTGCTGAGCCAGACAGCCACCACCATTGGTGAGCGCGTCCTGTTGGCCTCTTCGATTGTCACCGCATCGGGAACCACCGAGTTGCGGGTGTGGTGTGACGTGCAGAGCGTCGTGCCGATCGACGCCAACATTTGGCGCATCGGAGTGGAGTTCGCCGATGTCGACAATGAAGTCGCCGATGCGTTGAGCGAGTACTGCGTGGTTGAGCCGACGTGGGAGCGGTTGGGTGTAATGCCCGAGACTTCGGTAACCGAAGCGCGTCGTCTGACTTACGCGCGGGTGTCCGACGCCGAGCCGACCTTCGTCGGCAAGGGTATGTTGCGCTTCCTCGCGCTGGTCGCCATTGGTGGCGCCATAACCAGCTCGGTCTCGCGCAACTTCGAAGCAACGCGGGGGAGCGCGCCGTGGTTGGCGTGGGTTGTTGTCGCGTTGGCGATTGTGCTTGGTGTCAGCGTGCTCGTCGGACTGATCAGCCCTGCTCAAGCGCTGAGGTCGGGGTCCGGGCCAGAGAAGTCGTCGTCGTTCTCGCCCGATTTGGCAATCAAATAGCCAACCGCGCGCTCGGCCTTCGGGTAGCGATTGACGAGCTTCCAGAACTCGGGTGTGTGGCCGTCGACTTCCATGTGGCACAACTCGTGCACGATCACGTAATCGAGCACCCAGTTAGGAAACGCGGCGAGACGCGAGCTCAACCGAATTTCGCCGGTGTCGATCGTGCAGGTTCCCCAACGGCCAGTCATCGCGTCGTCCCACCGAATCACCTTTGGTCGCGGCAGCGAGTGGCGTCGTGAAAGCGCGAGTGCGCGCTGACGCAAGTTGATGCGGTCGGTCGAAAGCTGGCGGCGATAACTCGCCGACATCTTCTCGACCCATTCGGCGGTTTCCGCGCGACTCATCCACGACGGAACGCTGATGTGCAGCACCTCGCCGATCAACTGCGCGCCAACACTGCGCTTGCGACGTTTCGACTTGACGACTTCAACAGTGAACGGCTGAAACGCGACTGGACTTTCATCCGGCCCGAAGCCTGGAAGTTGCGGAGCGCTCTCGCTCACAGCGCGTCTCCAAATACTTGTGGGGGGTCGATGAGGCTGACAACTTCGCCGACTTCGACTTCTCCGCTTTCGAACACGTGGAACCAACATCCGCCGAGATTCGCGAATCTCAAGGAAGCTTGATCATCGCCGGCCTTTAGTCCGCGTGGGTTACTGACGACTAACTCCCGATGCAATGTGCGCAGCAGACCGGCGTGAGTGATGACAAGCGCTTGCTCGCCCCTGTGTTCGGCAGCGATCGTGCGCAGAGCGCGCAGACCGCGGGCCAAGACCACCTCCGTCGGTTCGGCGCCATCGGGGCGACGATGCTCGGCGAGGTAACCGGGCCAGCCTTGCTCGATCTCGCTGATCGTCAATCCTTGCCACGGACCGAACGCGTTCTCCATCAAGTCATCGAGCAGCATCACCGGACCAATGCCGATCGACTCGGCGATGATCGCGGCCGTGGCAGCAGCACGTTGCAAGCTGCTCGCGTACACGCCGTCGAACGTGCCCAGCACCTTCGCGGCGGCGACCGCTTGCAGCATGCCTGCGTCGGTCAGCGGCGGATCCGCCTGGCCCTGCCATCGACCAACCGCATTCCATTCACTTTCCCCGTGGCGAATAGCCAGCACGCTGGTGCGCATCAACGCGAGGGTACCGTCGCCATTCCTGGCTGTCCCACTAACCTGAGCAACGTGGCAACCCTCCGACTCTTCGCCTCCGCTCGCGAATCCGCGGGCACTGGTCGCGCGCAGTTTGAGGGTGCAACGGTCGGCGATGTCTTGGCTGCGGCCAGCGCCAGCTTTGGTCCATCGTTCGTGGCGGTGCTGCCCAACTGCAAGGTGTGGGTAAACGGCGATCCCGCCGAAGCAACGACTGTTGTCGGAACTGCCGATGAAGTGGCGTTACTGCCGCCCGTGAGTGGAGGATCGCAATGACCCCGACCGATAATTCCGTGAAGAGCGCTGACGACGGGCTCAACGCTGCGTCGCTGACCCTCGACGATCTGCGTGCCACGCGTGCCGACCTCCAGCATCAAGACGATGCGGTTAGTTATGTGCGGCGATTGGCGCAGGCCCGCCTCGATTTCGTGCGCGCCGAGATGCGTAATCGTGCCGATGGCAGCGGTCGCGACATCACCGACGAGATTCCGAACATTCTTGGCTCACACCTGACGGGTGGTCCGCCGCGGCCGCCCCGGCCGGCCGAGGACTTCAGCACGCATCCGCTCGCCGCCGAGTTGGAAGCGCTGTGCGACGACGCGTGCAGCACCGATTTGCCAGCGATGAGCTCCGACGAGCTGAAGGCGTATGCCGCCCGGCTGCACGAGTTCGAGCAGTTGCGCTCGAACGAGCGGCGCAATCTCTTCGCTCGCATCGACGCGCTCACCGACGAACTGGTTCGTCGCTACCGCGACGGCGAGGCGAACGTCGACGGTCTGCTCGTCGACTGACCTTGTTTCGCAAGATTTGTAGTTGACTAGCCAGTAATGGCAGTGCGTAACGAGTTGGATAAGCGGTTGGCCGATGTCGGCGACTTCATTCGCGTGCAGCGCGAAGTGGCGCGCATGAGCGTGCGCCGTTTGGCCGAGGTGGCCGGAGTCAGCAATCCGTATCTGTCGCAGATCGAGCGCGGGTTGCGTAAGCCCTCGGCGGAGATCCTGCAGCAGATCGCGAAAGCGCTGCAGATCAGCGCCGAGACGTTGTACGAACGAGCCGGCTTCCTGGCACCCGATGCTGAGGCTCGCGATGTACGCGCCGCAATTGCTGCCGATCCGTTGCTGACGCCTGAACAACAGCAAGCACTGCTGAACGTGTACAAAAGCTTCATCGGCCAGCCGTAACTGCCTGGCTGCGGCCTGTCTCAGGGCCCCGGATCCGCCAATCACGGAATGTCGACCCGACAGATAGTGTTTCAACTCTCGTGCAACGGGTTGCAGTGCTTTCGCTCCACACCTCGCCCCTGGCCCAGCCGGGGTCGGGCGACAGTGGTGGCATGAATGTGTACGTGCGCGAGTTGGTGTCGGCGCTCTCGCAGGCTGGCGTCGACTGCACGACGTACACCCGCCGCACTAGCCGCGACCAGGCCGAGGTTGTCCAGGTCGAGCCCGGCCATCGCGTGGTGCACGTCGAGGCTGGCCCGTTCGACCTCTCCAAGGAGCAGTTGCCGGGCGTTTTGCAGGAATTTGGCGATGTGGTCATGAACCACATCAAGAACGATTCGCCAGCCGACGTCCTGCACGCCAACTACTTCCTTAGCGGGCTTGTTGCTCACCGACTGAAGCACGAGCTCGATATTCCATTTGTCAGCACCTTCCACACCCTCGCCCGGGTGAAGGCGGAAGGCGGCGACCTCGAACCCGAGTGGCGCGATCGCGCCGAACACGAGATCATCAGCTGCGCGGACGCGATTCTGGTCAGTTGCACCGAAGAGGAACGGCAGTTCCGTCGGCTCTACGGCAACCCGCGCGGTCGCATTGAGATCGTGGCGCCAGGTGTCGAGCATGCCTTCTTCGCTCCCGGCGATCGTGGTGGCGCTCGCCGCGCGCTCGATCTTCCAGCCGACGTTCCGGTGTTGTTGTTCGTCGGACGCATTCAGCCGTTGAAGGCGCCCGACCTCGCGGTACGCGCACTTGCTGGTCTGAATCGCAAGGACGCGTTGTTGCTGATCGTCGGTGGCTCAAGTGGGCAAGACGGCGACAGCGAAATGGTGCGTCTGACCGCGTTGGTTGAAGAACTTGGCCTCACCGGTCAGGTGCGCTTCGTGCCGCCGCAACCGCACCACATTCTCAGCACCTACTACCGCGCTGCCGATGCGGTCGTGGTACCCAGTCGCAGCGAGAGCTTCGGCCTCGTCGCGCTTGAGGCATCGGCATGTGGCATTCCGGTCGTTGCGTCGGCCGTCGGTGGTTTGCTGACGCTGGTCGATCACGGTGAGAACGGCTACCTCGTTCAAGATCGCGACCCAGCGATGTTCGCGCAGTACTTGCGCGAGATCATCGACCACCCAGCGCACGCAGCGAAGCTCGGGGCACGCGGTGCGGAACGGGCGAAGGCGTACACGTGGGGATTTGCTGCTGCTCGTCTGCGCCGCACTTACAACGATCTTGCTGTGCGCGAGCTGGTTGCCTGCGAGTGAGCGACTACTACCTGCCGCCATCGCTGCAGGAGTGCGAAGCATCGATCGATCAGTGGCTGCGCGGGTTCGCCAGCGGCAACGAACTGTTCGAGGCGATCGATCGTGGCGAGCCCGGCGAGCCCGAGCCGCGTTGGTATGTGCGCCTGCGTGGTGAAGAGAAAGAACACATCACGCTGTGGTTCACTCTCGGTCAACGCACACTGCGCTTCGAGGTCTATGTGTTGCCCGCGCCACAAGAGAATGCGGCGGCCGTGTACGAGTTGGCGTTGCGGCGCAACGACAAGTTGGTCGGCGCGCACTTTGCCATCGGCGTCGAGGATGCGATCTTCCTGCGTGGCGAATTGCCGCTGACGTCGCTGAACGAGGCGGAACTCGACCGCATCGTCGGGTCGCTGTACGCGTACGTCGAGCAGTCGTTCCCGGCGATGATCCGCCTCGCCTTCGCCAGCAAGTTCCAGTAGCGCCTTGCCGATCGGGCCGCCGCCCTGTGCCCAGTTTGGGTGCCGGGTGAGTGGCCTTCGGGGAAGTCGACCACTCACCCGGATTTGACTCTCGGCCGTTGGTCACTCGCGCGAAGTGACGCGTTGCGGGAAGTGACGCGCTACTCGGCTCACAGCCGCAGATGGCGCGTCACTTCGAGCTGTGCCACAGGCATTTCGTGATCGGACGCCCCGAACTGACGTTTTTCAACGCTGAGGGTCATAATGGCGAACCCGATCCAGTTGGCTGGCGCTGCGTAGCCTGTGGCGATGACGTTCCGGCTGGCAGTTGTGGGTGGCGGCAACATGGGTGCTGCGCTTGTTGGCGGCCTGCTGAGCGCTGGCTGGTTGCCCGACGACCTGGCAGTTGTGGAAGTGCTGGCCACTCGTGCTG
>JAYVVU010000187.1:0-10533 GCA_043786755.1 Actinomycetota bacterium | reverse complement strand
TGCCGCCCGGAAGGGTGCCCGAGCGGCCAAAGGGACACGCCTCGAAAGCGTGCGAGGTGCAAGCCTCCGTGGGTTCAAATCCCACCCCTTCCGCCATTGCCCAGGTCGGCGCGCGGGCATTTCGTACTTTGTCGTCAGCTCTGAAGCGACACCTCGTCGGTTCCTTACTCAGAGTCGGTCGCGGCGGCGGGCTTTGGCCCGAGGACACCATCGCGGAACAGGTCGGTGCGCCGGGCGTGGATGCGCCACAGCAGCAAGCCAGTTATCACGAAGGCCAACCCGCGGATGATCCGGGCGATCGCGGAGTTGCGAATCTGGTCTTCCAGCTCTGTCCTCACCGCTTCCACGCCTTTGACTACCGGGTCCAATTGCCCGGACAGGCTGTTGTCGCGGATGCAACCGTCGACATCGTCGCTGTAGTACTCCTCGCAGTAGTCGCGCATGTCCGCCGCGTCTTCGGCGCTCTGCGCGCTGACGATGTTGATCACGTCCTCGGCCACGTTGGCGATGCCAATGCCAGCTCGATCGAGGACATCGCGATGGCCGAGACTTGGCGAGATCGCACTGGCGCTTGCCACGACGGTGGTGACGGCACCGGCCGCTACCAGCGCGATCGACAGGGCGCACATCACATAGAGATAGACGGAACGAACCCAGGCGCTCTCCACGTCAGTCCTTTCAACAGATTCGACAGCGTCGGTGCTGTCCGCGCGCAACCTACCATTCCGGCTGATCGGTTGAGAGTGCTTTGCACAACGCTCGGGGCGGGTCAGAGCAGACCCATCAGCCGGGCCCAAGCCCCATTGTTCGAACGTTGTTCGTTCAGTTCCGCCATTGAAAGTTCCGTCCTGCGGAAGCAAGATCCAACCATGCAGGTTCGGGCGGTCCTCACAGTTGTGTCGCCCTGGCCACATGGCCCAGATCTCGGACCCGAGAAGACGACCTTCGTGCCGTCGGGTGACACTTCCGGGAACACCGAGGTCCCACCAATGTCGGTGACTTGATGGTGGTTAGTTCCGTCGCGATACCCCGTCGCGGGCGAACAACATTCGCTCGCTCACCCGCGACGGAGCTCAATCTTCGGTCGTTAGACAGCCGCGATGAAGCTGTTCAGTTGCCCACCACCGGCGATCCAAACGGCGCCGCCGACGAGAGCCACGGACAAGGGTTGTGGAGTGGCGTGGATCTGCGCGGTCATCTCGTTGGTCGCCGGGTCGATGACCTGGATGTTCCCCGCGGCGTAGGTCGTCACCCACACCGAGGTGTCAGTGGCAAACACGCTGTGGGCGTTGATGCCGGCGACCCTCGTGCGGGCCACGATCTCGTTCGTCGCCAGATCGATGCGGATCAATTCCCCGGTGTCGTAGTCGGGAACCCAGACGCTCCCGGCCGCAACGCCGAGGACGAAGCTGTACCCGACGTCGGCGGTCGTGGCTACCAGCGTGCCAGAGTCGTCGAATCGCAGCAGCCCCTGTCCTTCAGTAGCTAGGAAGAAGTCGGTGCCGCTGCCGACGATGCCTCCGGTGGGAAACGAACCGATCTCCACCGACGTGGTCATCGTATTCAGGTTGAAGTCCCATCGTTCGAGGGTGTTCGTGCGGCTGTCAGACCCGCTGTCTGTCGAGCGAATGAGCCACGCGGCTTCGTCGGTAAACGCAATCCCGAAGATCCCGCCGGGTCCACCGGCTCTCGGTTCGCTGATCTGCTTCGTCTCGCCGTTGACGATCACGACGCCAGCATCAGTCGTGACGTACAAGAGACCTGCGTTTGCTTGCAGCCAGTCGGTAGTCGTGGGTGAAGGAAGGATGAATGCTTCGGCTACCTGGCCGGTTGCGGGGTCAATGCGAAGCAAGTCGGTTGACGCCTCGCCCGTCGCCCACAGGTTGAGGCCGTCGAACTTGATCTGAAATATGCGGTCGTCGACTAGCGCGGTACTGGCAACGAGCGCGGTTGGCGCGGCTATCGCCTCGGGCGTCGGCACCGAGATCGGCGGGGCCGTGACGGGCACCGTCGCTGGCACTGTGCTTGCTGCGCTCGGCGACGTGGTCACGGTCGTCGATGGTGTGACGGGGACGATGTTTTTAGATCCGTCGTCCTGGTTGACGACGACGGCGATGCCGATGAGTACGGCGACGGCCGCAGCGGCGCTCAGTACGTAACCGAGCCGCTTGCGCGAGCGCATCGGCGTCGATGACGCGGTTGGTCGTTCGATTGTGACGGTCATAATGAGATCCTCCTGGTGGTCTTGTGGGTGTCTTGCTTGATCACCCGGGCGCGTGCGACCGGGTGTCGCCAGCTCTGCCACCAGCCGGCCGCGGAGGGAGGCCTCAAACTCCGCGGACGGCTCGGCGTCGAGCTGATCGAATAGGTGACGAACGCGCTGGTCAGACATTGGTCGCGCCTCCGAGTTGCTGGTCGAGCGAATTGCGGGCGCGAACAAGAAGCGACTCAGTGGCGCGCAGCGACCGCCCCATCGCGGCCGCAACCTCGGCGACCGAAAGGTCGTCGACGTATCGAAGCATGAGGGCGAGCCGATGCAATGGGGCCAGACTCTGCAGCGCGTCGAGTGCTTCCGCGTCTGTCACGTCGATGTCGAGCGTCGACTGGGCGATGGGCTCGGCGCTCCACGCCAGCGATAGCTTGCGGTCCTCACGCGTCCGTCGTCGGTGGTGGTCGATCAGTTTGTGCCGCGCAACACCCATCAGCCATGGCATCGTCGTCGCGTCGGGCTGACCTTGCTGTACAGCGCGCACGCACGCCATGAACGTCTCCTGTGTGAGATCTTCTGTGAGCCGGCGATCTCCTGCCGTCGCCCTGTGGAAGTAGCGGTACACCTCGCGAACGGCGCGGTCGTAGAAGGCAGTGATCTTGGCTTCCAGGTCGTTGCCCCCGACGTCCGTCGCGTGTACTGGCACGACTACTTCATCGCCGCCAGTCGCGATATCCCGTCGCGGTCACTCGCAGGTAAAGCCGTCTTCCGGAGCGTTGGCGACAGGGTCGAGCAAGTAGTTGTCGACCACGTCGTACGCGCACTGATTGACGCCGTAGCCCGTGTGCTGATCGGCGGTCACGATGACGAGTCGGCCGTCTTCCAGCGTCTTGGCCATGTTCTTTGTGCTTTGCAGCGGAGTTGCTGGGTCGCCGGTGGTGCCCATCACCAGGATGGGGCCGGCGCCGATGCCGGTAATCGCCACTCGAGGGTCGTGCGCTTCTGGGAAGAACGTGCAGAAGTACGAGCCGGTGGTGCCGGGTGCGAAGCGCGGTGCCGCGGCGTTGAAGTCGTACGCGGTCGAATCGTCTTCGGCGACGGTCAGGCGCTCGGGGTCGTCTTCGCACACGATGACCTGGAAGGCCTCGAGTGAGTTGTCGTAGCTACCGTCGGGCTGACGTACGTAGTAGTCGTCGTACAGCGCCAACAAACCAGAGCCGTCGCCGTTCTGCGCATCGGCCAAAGCCTGCTCGAGTTGTGGCCACAGGCGCTCGCTATACATCGCGTCGGCGACGCCGGTCAGCGCCATGCCGCGCGACAGGTCGGGGCGTCCGTCGGACGTCGGTATCGGGTTTTCGTCGATGGCCAGCATCAACGCGTCGAACGCATCTTCCGCGTTGCCGCCGTTGTTGAACGCGCAGTTTGAGTTAGCACTGCACTTGGCGAGGAAGGTGGCGATGCTGCCTTCGAAGCCGGCCGCCTGCTGCAGACCGCTCTCAACGAAATCGGCATCGGGGTCGGCCGCGCCATCAAGCACCGCGGCGCGCACTGTGTCGGGGAACAGCGTCGCCCATGTGGCACCGAGCTCGCTGCCGTAGCTGAACCCGAAGTACGAGATCTTCTCCTCGCCGAGTGCCTGGCGAATCGCGTCCATATCGCGAGCCGAGTTGTTGGTGCCCACGTAGGGCAACAGATCGGCGTTCTTGTTCACGCAGTTATCGGTGAACTCTTTTGCGAGATCGATCAGTTGTTGCTTCTCGGCGTCGTCGTCGGGTGTGATGTCGGTATTGGCGAAGTAGTCGTCGTAGTTGTCGACGCAATCGATCGCCGGCTCGCTGAGGCCAGTGCCGCGCGGGTCCCAACCGATGATGTCGAAGTGATCGAGCAGGGTCTGGCTGTAGATCTGGTCGGCGTAGATCGCGAAGTCGCTACCGCCGAAGCCCGGCCCGCCGGGGTTAACCAGCAAGCTGCCGATGCGTTGTGCAGGGTCGGCCAAGTGACGAGTGACGTAAAGGTCGATGGTGCCGAGCGATGGGTCGCCGTAGTCCAACGGCACTTCCAGGTGACCGACCTGCACGTTGTCAGTGCCGAAGTCGACGAACTCGAAGTTGTCAGCAGTCGGCACCGAGTCGGTGCTCGCCGTCGAGTCGTCGACGTGTGCGGTAGTGCTGGCTGCACTGTCCTTCTTGCTGTCGGTGCACGCGGCGAGAGTGATGATGAGGGTGAGCGCTGTGGCCAGCGCTGTCGTGAGGGAGGGGGAGGTACGACGCATGGCCGCGAGGCTACGGCGTGAGACGGTTACGTGCAGTCGATTTCGTCGTCAAGTGGTGCTGAAGGATCGACCAAATAGTTGTCAATTGTTTGATCACCGCAGCTGTTCACGCCGTATCCAGTGTGCTGATCGGCCTTGACCACCACGAGTCGTCCCTCTTCCAGTGCGTGTGCCATGTTGCGCGTCGCTTGCAACGGCGTCGCGGGATCGCCGGTGGTACCCATCACAACAATCTGCCCCGCGCCAGCGCCGGTGATTTCGATCGGCGGCGCGGCGGGTATCGGCCACACTGAGCAGAACAACAACTCAGCCATCCAACCGCGTCCGAGTCGTGGTGCTGCGGCTGCGAATTCTGCTTCGTGCGACAACAAGTCTTCAGGGCCGGTGCTGCCAGGGTCGTCGAGGCAGTTGATCGCGAAGTATGCCTCGAGTTCGTTGCCCCACGAGCCGCCCGAGTAACCAAAGTAATCGTCGTAAAGATCGAGTGTGCCGCTGCCATCGCCGTCTTGTAGATCGGCGAGCGCCAACTCCAAGCGCGGCCAGAACGACTGGTCGTACATCGCTTGCGCGACTGCGGTGAACAGCACGCCTTGCGTGACCTTCGTGCGATCGCTGTCGACGGTGATCGGGTGCGCATCGATGTCGGCGCTCAGTTCGTCGAACGCCCCTTCGGCATCGCCCCCGTTGTGAAACGCGCAGTTGTTATCGGCGCTGCACTGCGCGAGAAATTCGTTGAACGTCGCCTCGAAGCCGGCGGCCTGCTGAATGTTCTGTTCCAAGTAGCCGACGGTCGGATCGATTGCACCGTCGAGCACGACGGCTCGAACTGTGTCGGGGAACATGGTCGCCCAGGTCGCACCTAGCTCGCTGCCGTAACTGAATCCGAAGTAGCTGATTGTTTCTTCGCCCAGCGCTGCGCGAATCGAATCCATGTCGCGAGCTGAATCGGCGGTGCTGAGATGTGCCAGCAGATCGCCGTTGTCGTGCGCGCACGCTTCGCCAAACTCGGTGCCGACGTCGATTAGGTCTTGACGCTCGGCGTCGGTGTCGGGTGAAGAGTCGAGTCCGAAGAAGTGGTCGTAGTCGTCGACGCAATCGACAGCAGGCGCGCTGAGGCCGGTGCCGCGCGGGTCCCAGCCCACGATGTCGAAGCGGTCGAGCAACGCCTGCCCGTAAATGTTGTCGGCGGAGTAGGCAAGCCCGCTGCCGCCGTAGCCGGGGCCACCGGGGTTGACCAGCAGCGTGCCAATGCGCCGTGCCGGGTCGGCGGCGTTGTGGCGGACGACATACAGCGTGATCTGCTCGCCGTTCGGGTCGTCGTAGTCGAGGGGCACTTGCAGCGTGCCGTCCTCCGTGCCACCGCCGAGGTCGGACCAACTGAACTCGTGGTCGGCCGGGTCGGGTGTGCTGTCACCACTGGTGTTATCTGGTCCGGTGTCGTCGGTCGTGTCGTTGGTCGTGTCGTCGGGTGTCGATACGGGGGTGTCGAGGGTGACGCCATCGATCGTGCCGCGGTCGCCGCGACCCTCGTTGGCCCCTTCGTCAACGCCGTCGCCGCAGGCAGCAACGACCAAACAACAGGTGGCAATCAGGGCGAATCGGCGCATTCGCACATCGTAGAAGTGTCGTGCCCCGTCCGTATCCTCAGTCGCATGCGAATGGGCCCTCACATGATGATGCCCGGCGATGCCGACGCCGTGAAGGGCAAGAAGTTGCAACGCCACTCGCTCGCGCGCGCATGGCAATTCGCCCGGCCGTATCGCGGCACGATCAGCCTGTTCCTCGGCGCAATCGTTTCGGCAGCGCTCATCGATCTCGTTCCACCCTTCGCCTTTCGAACGATTCTCAACGACGCAATCCCCGACAAAGATCGCAACCTCATCACGGTGCTCGCGATTGTCGTGGTTGTTGCGGCGCTCGCCAGTGCAGGGTTGGCGATCGTGCAGCGTTGGTGCAGCGCGCGAATCGGCGAAGGGCTGATCTACGACTTGCGCGTCGCGCTGTTCGCGAAGGTGCAGCGCATGCCAATCGCGTTCTTCACGCGCACACAGACCGGAGCGCTCACTAGCCGGTTGAACAGCGATGTGGTCGGCGCACAGACCGCTGTGACCAGCACGCTCGGCAGCGTCGTCAGCAATGTCGTCGTGCTCATCACCTCGTTGGCCGCGATGGCCGTCCTCGAATGGCGGCTGACGTTGCTGGCCCTGATCGCGCTGCCGATCTTCATCATCCCTGCGAAGCGAGTTGGCCGTCGCTTGCAGGGGATTTCGCGCGAGAACATGTCGACCAACGCGGAGATGAACTCGCAGATGGCCGAGCGTTTCAACGTTGCTGGCGCGTTGCTCGTCAAGTTGTTCGGCCGCCAGCGCGACGAGGTCGATCTGTTTTCCAAGCGTGCATCCAAGGTGCGCGACACAGGCATACGGGCCGCGATGTATGGCCGCGTCTTTTTCGTTGCTCTTGGCTTGGTCGGCGCGCTTGGTGCCGCGGCGATCTACGGCGTCGGCGCTCACTTGGTGGTCGACGGCAATCTCAAAGTCGGCGACCTTGTCGCATTGGCGACACTGGTGACGCATGTGTATCAACCACTCACCGGTCTGACGAACGCGCGCGTCGATCTCATGACAGCGATGGTCAGCTTCGAGCGCGTCTTCGAAGTGCTCGATGCGCCGGAGCCGATCACCGACCGTCCTGGCGCGATCGATCTGGTCGCGCCGCAGGGCCGCATCGAGTTTCGTGATGTGTGGTTCCGTTACCCGACTGCGGCTGAGGTCACGGTTCGTTCGCTAGAGGCGCCAAATTCAATCCTCGGCACCGATTCCGATCGCGATGTTCTCCAGGGCGTGTCGCTTGTGATCGAGCCGGGCGAAACGGTTGCGCTCGTTGGCGCGTCGGGTTCCGGTAAGACGACGTTGTCGAGTTTGATTCCGCGTTTGTACGACGTGACGTCGGGTGTGTTGCTCGTCGACGGGCACGACGTTCGCGACCTCACACAGCATTCGTTGCGCGCCGCGATCGGTGTCGTCAGCCAGGACCCGCACTTGTTCCACGAATCGATTCGTTCCAACTTGCTGTACGCCCGTCCCGATGCGACGGTGGCGGAACTCGATGCTGCGTGTCGCGGCGCGCGCATTCACGATGCGATTGCGGCGCTGCCCGATGGGTACGACACGATGGTGGGCGAGCGCGGCTATCGCATGAGCGGCGGCGAGAAGCAGCGGCTGGCGATCGCCCGACTGTTGCTGAAGAACCCGGCGCTGACGATTCTCGACGAGGCGACCAGCCATCTCGACAACGAGAACGAGGCGCATGTGCAGGCCGCGTTCGAAGAAGCGCTGAAGGGTCGCTCCGCGCTCGTGATTGCTCACCGGCTGTCGACGATCCGCGACGCCGACCGCATCGTCGTGCTCGACGACGGCCGCATCGTCGAGCAAGGCACCCACGAACAACTCATCGCGCTCGATGGCATGTACGCCGCCCAAGTAAGAGCCGGCGAAACCCACATCCCGGTGTAGCCGGTCCGAGGCTAAGCGGTTTCTGGGGCTGAATCATCCCAAATAGCCTTCTGGGGCTGAATCGTTCCGGATTCCGAGACGGGGAAGCCCCAGTTGTCGGCGAGGACGGTGATTCCGATCGGCACCTCACCGCGTACTCAGTTCGGGTGTGGACGTACACCTTCTCGATGCATTTGCTCAACGTCACCATGGACTGATTAACGCGAACGTTGCACGGTCGATGGGCATCAGTCGGTCCAGTTGGTATCGGGCCATTGCGAGCAAACAGTTCGAGCCACTCTTTGCGAATGTTGCGCGCTTGTGGGGATCTCCAGCGACATTGCAGCAGCGCGCGCTTGCGGCGGTGTGGGCGGTCGGTGCGGATGCCTTGACCTCACATCGCACCTCGGCGGCACTGTGGGGCGTCGAACGACCTGCCGACGATCCGCTGGACGTGACGTTGCCTTCTCGACTTCGCCACTCGTTGCCAGCTGACGTCGTTATCCATCGACCTCGCGACACGCGCGACCTTCGTCCCATCATGCGATTCCAAGTCCCGACTACTAATCCGATGCGAATGCTCCTTGACCTGGGTGCCGTTGATCCGGATGCAGTCGAACCGGCGATGATCACCGTGATGAGTTCGAAGGTCGCGTCACCTGCAGCTATTCGCGGAGTCTTGTTTCGTCATGCTAAGCAAGGACGACGGGGCACAACTGCACTTCGCACCGCACTGGCTAACTGGCTGGACGAGGAGTTACCACCTGATAGCGACCTTGAGGCGGCGATGGCCTCCCTCATATCGACTTATCGACTTCCCGCCGTGCAATTTCACGCGATCGTGATCGGCTTCGAGGTCGACTTCCTGGTGCTCGGTACCAGCATCATCATTGAGTGTGACGGCTGGGGATCACACGGTCTCGACCGCAACCAATTCGAATTTGACCGCTTTCGCAATGGTGAATTGCTGGCAGCGGGGTACACGATTCTGCCGATTACCTGGAGACAGCTGAAGAAGGCGCCAGACCAAATCGCAGAGCGTCTTCGAAGTGTGGTGGTGCGCTGGGCTCCACACCTACTTGGATGAGCAACTCAGCCGTAAGTCGTTTCGGAAGCCGGGACACCTCAGCCCCAGAAGTCAATTTGGGACGATCCAGCCCCAGAAACCCTGTGTTGGTAAGGACGAATTGGCATCCGCGAACGTTGTGACACCCCCTCGTCATGATGGACGTATGGAACCTGTGCTCGTCGTTCTCCTCGTTCTGGCCGCTGCGGCTATTGCTTGGTTGGTGGCGAACCGTCGCGCCACGCCAGTCGCACCGGTCGTGGCCGCCGCTGCCGTCACGCCGGAAGCGATCGAGTTGGTCATGGCCATTGCGCGCGAGCAGTTGGGTTCGCACACCAGTGCGGCCGATGCTTCGTTGGCCAGCAGGCAGCAACTGATCGACGCCAAGTTGGGCGAGGTGCAGTCGGGTGTGCAGGCCGACCTCGGCCGGCTATCCGCTCTCGTGCAGAAGCTTGGCGAATCGACCAGCGAGCGGTTTGGGCAGGTCGACACCTCGTTGCGGGCACACACCGAGATCACTCAATCCCTCGCGGGCACGGCCAGCAGTCTGCGCGAAGCGTTGGCCAGCAGCAATGCGCGTGGCCAGTGGGGCGAGCGCATGGCCGAAGACGTGCTCCGCATGGCCGGCATGCAAGAGCGGGTCAACTATTTCAAGCGCACTGCGGTCGACGGCGACGGCAAGGGCATCCCCGACTTCACGTTCATCCTGCCCAAGGGTCACGTGCTGTTCATGGACGTCAAGTTCCCGATGGCGTCGTACTTGAAGTACCTCGAAGCAGCAAGCGACGCCGAGCGCGATGCGCACCGCGCCACCTTCGTTCGCGATGTGCGCACCCGGGTTCGCGAACTTGCTCGCCGCGAATACGCGCAGACCGACGACCGCCCGACGGTCGACAACGTGCTGCTGTTCGTGCCCAACGAAAGCCTCGCCGCGTTCATTCACGAGGCTGACACCTCGTTGATTGAAGAGGCGATGGCGCAGAACATCGTGATCTGTTCGCCGATGACGTTGTTCGCCTTTCTCGGTGTCATTCGTCAGGCGTTCGACAACTTCATGATCGAACAGACCAGCAAGGAAATTCTTGGGTTGCTCGGTAAGTTCGGCCAGCAGTGGAACAAGTACACCGAGCAGGTCGAGCGCGTGCGCAAGAACTTCGACACCGTTAGCCGCTCGTTCGACGAGCTCGCCACCACCCGTCGCCGCGCGCTGGAGAAGCCGCTCGACTCGATCGACACCCTTCGCCGTCGGCAGGCACTGCCGATCGACGGCCAGTTGTTCAGCGACGACGACGAGTTCGACAACGTGCGCGAACTCGGCGCCTAGCGCCCGCGTCGCTGAACGACCGCGTCGCTGAACGACCGCGTCGCTGAACGACCGCGTCGCTGAACGACCGCGTCGCCCCGCGCGCTTTCATCGCCCTCGCGCCTAACCTTCGCGCCGTGAGTCAGCCGTCCTTCGACCTCGACTTTGAGGATGAGGCGCGCGACGAAG
>JAYVVU010000186.1:0-10593 GCA_043786755.1 Actinomycetota bacterium | reverse complement strand
CAGCTCGCGCACGACCTTGATGACCTGGATCTTCTGGGCGCCGGCTTCGGTGAGAATGACATCGAACTCGTCCTTCTCTTCCTCGGCTGCGGCCGCGCCGCCTCCGCCACCACCGGCTGCAGCGGCCATGGCCACTGGAGCAGCGGCGGTTACGCCGAACTTCTCTTCGAACGAGTCGAGCAATTCCTTGAGCTCGATGACGGTCAACTTGCTGATGTCGTCGAGGATGCTTGCGATTGACATTTGGTTTCTCCTGTTTGAGTTCTTGGCTTTGAGTTTTGGTTTGAGCCGCCTGGATTAGGCAGCTTCTTTTTGATCGATGAGTGCTTTCAGGCCGTAGGCGAAGTTGCGTGGCAGAGCCTGCAACAGACCAGCGGTCTTGACGAGCGGTGCTTGTAGTGCGCCGGCAAACTGAGCCAGCAACACTTCGCGGCTGGGCAGATCGGCGAGGGCTTCGACGTCCTTTGCCGACAATGATTTGCCGGCGAGTACGCCACCCTTGATAACCAGCAGCGGGTTGAGCTTGGCGACGTCGCGCAGTGCCTTGGCGGCACCTGCGATATCACCCTTCACGAACGTCATGCCGGAAGGTCCCAACAGCAATTCGTCGAGACCCTCGATGCCTGCGTTCTTGGCACCGAAGCGAGCCAACGTGTTCTTGAACACCTTGTACTCACCACCGACGCCACGCAATGAACGACGCAACGCGGCCAATTGGCCAACGGTCAGACCGCGGTACTCAGTGATGATCACGGCATCGGCAGCTTTCAGCCTGGCAGTGACCTCGTCGACTACCGCAACCTTTGCTGCACGCGGTTGCTTATCTGAAGTCATGTACACCTCCTTTCGCTTCGACTCGGGGTGCTCGCTTTGCAGCGAACACCGCGAGGAGCGAGGAGCTCCGGGCGAGATTCACCTCGGCTGGTGGGAGAGTTCCCATTAATCCCGGTTTGAAGCGGGGGCCAACGGTCTACGGCGAGCGACCGGTTTAGTTGTCGCAAGTAGGGTAACGGCCGTATCTGGCGACGCCACCACCAGACAGCCACGATGTCGACCACGATTACGCTCTGGAGGTGCCAAGGACTGGGGTTAAGAGCGCTGCGGAGTCCCGCATCGCGGTTTCGATCCTCAGCCCGGTTGCACTGCACGTCGGTGGGGTACCGGTCCCGATTCCGGCGAAGCAGGCAGCCGTGCTTGCGATGCTGGCCCTCGACGCCGGCCGGGTGCTTTCCATCGATCGCCTGATCGACGGGGTCTGGGGCGAGGATGCCCCGCGTACGGTTCGTGCCAATCTGCAAGTTCAGGTGTCGCAGCTACGTCAGGCGATCGGGCGAGAGAGTGCCGCGGAGGTCATCGTCACCCGTGCACCCGGATACGTCTTGGAGATCGAGCCGGCGGCGGTGGACGCTCTGCAGTTCGGCGTCTTGTTGTCTGATGCGCGACGGTCTCTCGCCGACGGCGACGTTGCCAGCGCGGCACAATCAGCGGAGGCAGGACTACGACTTTGGACCGGCGACCCTCTCAGCGGCCTCGGCGACGCTCCGTTTGCCCCACCCGTGATCACCCGATTCGCGGATCAACACCTCGACTTGGTCGAAGTGTGGGCCGATGCCGAGATCGCATGTGGTCGGGCCAGCTCCGTGATTGCGCCACTCGAGCACTGGGTGTCGCAGTCCCCGTACCGCGAGACGCTGTGGCAGCGACTGATTCTTGCGCTTTACCGGTGTGGTCGCCAGGTCGACGCGCTGGCGAGACTGGCCGATCTGCGACGCGTCCTTCGAGACGAGATGGGAGTTCGGCCCTGTGCCGCAATCGTTGAGTTGGAGACCTCGATTCTCGACCACGACATTTCACTGGACGCCGTTGCCCTTCCGGTCGCGCGAGAGCGCCTCGAAGGACCGGGTCGGCGACTGCCATCCACGAAGGAGCTGGTCGGCCGCGACGAGTTGCTGGCCGACATCACCGGCCGGTGTCTGGAACACCGCCTAGTCACGCTCGTCGGACCCGGCGGCATTGGCAAGACCTCGCTCGCTGTGAACGTCGCCTCGACACTGGCGGAGGGATACGCAGACGGTGTTTGGCTCGTGGATCTGAGCTCCATCGCCGATGAAGTTTTCGTCGCAACGACACTCGGTGCAGCACTCGGGCTGCGAACAGGAGAAGACGACGAGCCGATTGCGGCGCTAGTCGCACTGCTCCGCGACGTCGAGCTGATGTTGGTTATCGACAACTGCGAGCACGTCATCGACGGCGCGGCTAAGGCGATCGAGGAGATCCTTCACTCGTGCCCGGGCGTGCGCATCCTGGCAACAAGCCGCGAGCGGCTTGCCGTTCCCGGTGAGACAGCGATTCCGATACCGGCTTTGCAGCCCGTCGATGCGGTTGCCTTGCTCGCGCAGCTCGCCCTTCGCGTCGGTGCGACAACCGCCAGCGATGCTGTTGCCGACGTTGCCTCGCTCTGTGCCGCGGTCGATCACCTTCCCCTGGGTATCGAGTTGGTCGCGGCTCGTCTCCAGTCGATGTCGATATCAGACATCATCGGCCAGCTTGGCTCGGGCTATCTCTTGCAGCTCGCCACCAGGACGGCTAACGATCGTCAGAGAACCCTACACAGCACCATCCAATGGAGTTACGACCTGCTGACTGCCCCGGCTCAAACGCTCATGAGACGGATTGCCGTCTTCGACGGCGGCGCGACCCTCGACGCAATCCTGGCCGTCTGCTCGGACCCGAAAGGCACGGTCGGCGGCGCGTTGGTCATAGACGCTCTGAACGCCGCGGTCGACGCCTCACTGGTCACCGTCGATCGAGCTACTCGTCAGCCGCGATACAGACTGTTGGAGACCGTGAAGACGTTCGCTGTGGGTCGTTTGGAAGCCGAGGAGCGTTCGGGAGTATGTCGCCGCCATGCGCAGGAGATGATCGCGTGGGGTCAGCGAATGCGCGTGATCAGTGATGGCCCCGACCCCGCTCAAGCCTTCGAGTCTGTGCACGCCGAAACCGCCAACCTCCGGGCCGCTGGCGACTATTACGTGTCGACAACCGACCACTCTCAGCTAGCGAAACTTATCGGCGCGCTCGGCCCGTTGCTGTGGCGCGAATCGGGCGAAGTTGAGGCACTCAACTCGTGGATCGATGTTGTGCTCGCCCGCGACGATGTTGAACCGGTGGACCGCCTTGCAGTGCTGTTAGTTGCTGCGTTCCGCTCCGGTCGTCCGACCGCAGCGGAACGCGCCTGGGCCGAGGAAGCGCTGCACGTGGCAAACAAGCTCACCGATGAGGCCTCAGCAGCGTTCGCCGAATTTCTCACGGGTGACCTCATCGTGGGTGAACTTGGTACGGATGCGGAGCCACTACTCCGTTCAGCGCTCGCTCGGTTAGAGGCGACAGGTCAGTGGCGCGGGGCCGGGCACGCGCTCAATAGCTACGCCAACTTGCTGCTGCGGATGCACCGACTTGACGAAGCGGAGGAACTGCTCGGCCCCCGACTGCGATCCCACAACTCATACGGCGCATCAGAAGGCTTTCTTCGATACCAGCACGCCCGCCTCCTATTGATCGCCGGCGACTTAAACGGCGCAGACGTTGGATTTGACGCCGTCATGCGCGAAGCAGTTCGCTGTGGCGCTCGGCTGCAATTGACATACGCGTTGGCCGGCAAGGCGTTCGTGGCAGAAGTTAGGGGCGACGTCAGCGGCGCTCGCGAGTACATGGAACGATGTTTGGTGATTGTCCAACAACTTGGTGATCTGCGCGAGCAACTAGGCGATCGACAAAGGTTGGTCGAGTTGAATGTGAAGCTCGGCGATCTGGACACCGCTCGCGAGCATGCCTCAATCATCGCCGAACTCGCACAACTCAACCCGGAGCCACGCGAGATAGGTTTTTGCGTGTACACACGCGGCCTGATCGCTGGTGCGGAGGGCGACACCGCCACGGCTCGGAAATACCTACTCGACGCCCTCGATGTTTTGGCTCCGACGCACTTGATCGCGAACGTGGCCAGCGTGATCGAAGCTCTGCTGTTGACACTCCCCGATTCAACGGCCGACCAGCTGCGCGGGTTACCGGCCGACCTTCGAAAGCGCGTGGTCTCACCGATGGAAGCGGTGGCGTTGATCGAGGGTGCCCGACAACTGTGACCTCGAACGCGAAGCTCGGCGCCGGCCAATCGGGGAGGATTGGCTGACGCCGAGCGCTGGCAAGAGGGGTTCCGGTGGGACACTGCCCCGGTTCAACGCACCGACCGGACCATTTGCCCGTAGCACGAGAAACCTTGGTTGACCTGGTATCTGGCTGTCCGTCCGGTGGTGTTGTACTTGAACTCCCGGTTCCGGCGGCTCGGCTTGGCCTCGGAATCCTGGCTGCTGATGGGCTGAGTGCGGATGATCTTCATGGTGTGCTCCTTGGTGGATCGGGTTGATGAACACATCGTGAACCCACCCGCTAAGAGCCCTTTAAACACCGACTAAATCGTCTGGCCCCGGTCTTCAGCGAATCTTTAGTGGATCAATCCAGGCTGAGCAGGCAATAGCCACCTCACCTTGGAGACACAAATGACATCCCGTACCCGACGTTCATCAATCACCACCATGGCGCTCTGGATCGGAGTCGCCCTCGTCGCCGCCGCGTGTAGCGACTCCGATTCAAGCGATTCCTCTGGTTCAAGCGATTCCTCTGACAGCTCACCACCGTCGTCCGACGCAGCCGTCGAACCGTTCTCGTTTTCGGTGTCCATCGGCGAGCCGGCTTCGATCGACCCCGCGATGGCCTCAGAGGTTGAGGGCGGCCAGGTCATCAGGTTGTTGTTTCAACCCCTGGTGACTCTCACGCCCGACCTCCAGGTCGCGCCTGGAGCGGCCACGGAGTGGTCGTTGGGAGACGACGGCGTCACATGGACGTTCAAGCTCGATCCTGATGGCATGTATTCCGACGGACGTCCCGTCGTCGCCGAGGACTTCGTGTTCGCCTTTGCACGTACCGCCGACCCTGATTTCGCGGCAGTCTCGGCTTACCAGGGCCAACCGATCGCCGGCTGGGCCGATGTGAACGGTGCAGAGCCGAGCGGCGCCATCGGCGACGTGCCGGTGTCTGGAGTCGTCGCGGTTGACGATCACACGCTCACCGTGACGACGGATGAGCCATTTGCGCTCCTTCCGAAGTTGTTGACGTACCCGGTCTTCGCGCCAGTACCTGCAGATTTCGTCGCCACAGAGGAATCGGCTGCAGCGTTCGCGGATCAGCCGATTGGCAACGGGCCGTACATGATGGCCGAACCGTGGCAGCACAACGAAGGCATCACCGTTGTTCGCAACCCGAACTACGCCGGCACGCAGGGGCGCGCAGACACGATTGAGTTTCGTATCTACGGCGACGCCGCCACCGCCTACAAGGACTTTGAAGCGGGAGATCTTGACATCGCCCGAAACGTTCCTCCGGAGTCGATCGGGCCAGCCCGCGACGCTTACCCGGATACGTTCGTCGTCACTCATGCCGCCCAGCTGGGATACATCGGCTTTCCCGGCAACGTTGCCCCCTTCGATAACCCCGATATCCGCCTGGCGTTCTCACTCGCGATCGACCGCGAAGCCATCGCGGAGCGGGTGTACGAGGGAACTGCGTCGCCGGCGACAGGCATGGTGCCCTCCCAGGCACCGGGGGCACTCGAAGGTGTTTGCGATGCGTGCACATACGATCCGGAACGAGCGAAGGAGCTTTTCGATGGTGCAGGCGGCGTGCCTGGCAACTCGATCGTCGTCTACAACATCTCCGACGATGGCACAGCTAGTCTCGACCCGATCCTCAACTCTTGGCGTGAGGTTTTCGGCATCGAGATCGAAGTGCGCAGCTTCGAGTTCGGCCAGTACCTCGAGGAGACCGCTGCCGGTAAGCCGGTCGGTCCGTTTGAGCTCGGCTGGGTTTGGGACTATCCATCGGGCTACAGCTTCCTTTCGCCTTTGTTCGAGTCGACATCAGGCGTGAACAACTTCGGCTTCGCCGACGCTGCATTCGACGAGCAAATGCGTCTCACCCGTGAGGCGGCAGATGAAACGTCCGGCCTACCTTTTCTCGCCGAGGGACAGCGGATCGTCGAGGCAGCGATGCCGCTCGCGCCCGTGACATTCTCTGCTGATGTCGGAGTGCACAGCACCAGGCTCACGAACGTCGTGATCGATGCCGGTGCGCTATGGAGGCTGGAGCTGGTCGCGCCAGCGTCCTGATCTTGATGACACTGTTCGTCGTGCGGCGCGTAGCCGGAGCGGTTGCCACGTTCCTTGCGTCGACGGTGCTCGTCTTCTTCATCACCTTTGCCCTGCCCGGCGATCCCGCTCGCGCGATCGCCGGGCATCGGCAGGTTCCAGAGAGCACACTGTCGGCAATTCGTGCTCGCTACGGACTCGACCAGCCGATGTGGGAACAATACTTCGGCTGGCTCGGTCGGCTCCTTCGTGGCGACCTAGGTGAGTCGTTCGTAGCGCGACGTCCGGTGAACGACATGCTGGGCGACGCGGTGCCTGTCACTCTGACACTGCTCGCCTTGACCATTGTCATAGAGGTCGCAGTTGGGCTGGTTGTCGGCGCGACTGCCGCTCGACGCCGCGGACAAGGATCTGACCACACAGTGCTCGCGGCCTGCACCATCGCGTTATCGGTCCCCGTGTTCGTCGTCGGTTCCCTCGCGCAGGACTTGTTCGGTGTCGATCTGCGGTGGTTACCAGTTGCGGGAACGCGCGACGGGCTCTTGAGTTACGTCCTGCCTGCGTGCACTCTGTCGCTACCCGGGCTGGCAATGGCCATCCGATTGGTTCGCGCCGAGTCGATCACCCAACTACACGCACCGCACACAAGGACGGCACGCGGTAAGGGCCTCACGGAGGGTGCAGTGCTTCGACGTCACGTCGTGCGGAACGGCTCTGTGCCATTCGTTTCGTTTGTTGGGCTCGAGATCGGTGCTCTCGCTGGAGGAGCGATCGTCGTCGAGCGTGTATTCAACCTGCCGGGAGTCGGCCGCGCGATCGCACATGCGATCAGCCAACGTGACAACGCACTAATTGTCGGGTTCACCATGGCGATCATCGCGGTCTACCTCCTGGTAGATGTGCTGGTGGACGTCGTGACGATGGCACTTGACCCGCGAATCGAGCGCGCATGAACGCCGTCGCGACATTTCTTCGCGGTCGCGTTGTCGGACGTCTCGAGTTCCGTATTGCCGTTGCGCTGCTCTCATTCGTCGGTGTGTGCGCCGTTGCACCGCAGCTAGTGGTTGCACTCGCCCCAGGCTCGCCATCGCCAACGGCCTGTGCAATCCGCGCGGAAGACGGCTCGTATCAGGATCGCTTGGCACCGAGTGCTGAGCACTGGTTCGGCACCGACCGTCAAGGCTGCGACGAGTTCAGCCGCGTTATCCACGGAGCTCGCCATTCGCTAGTAGTCGGCGTCGGCGCTGCCTCGTTCGTCGCGCTGGTGGGCATGACGCTTGGGGTGGCTGCCGGGTGGCGCGGTGGGTGGGTCGACGCAATCGTGCGGCGGGTCGGCGACGTCGTGCTCGGAATTCCCCTGGTGGTCGGCATGATCCTCATCCTCTCGGTCCTCATCCCCGGTCAGCGATCGGCAGCGTCGACGGTCGTCACGTTCACCGTCCTGCTGTGGCCAACCGTCGCGCGAATCAGCCGTGCGGCGACAAGGTCCATCCGAACTGAGTCGTTCATCGAGGCTGCACGGGCGGTCGGCGCTGGGGACATTCGGATCTGCCTCAAGCATGTGGTGCCGAACGCACTCCCGTCGGTAGCGGCCTACACCGCATCGATGGTCGGACTCTTGATCGGTGCGGAGGCCGTGTTGTCTTATCTCGGTTTCGCCGTCGACGGGTCGGTGGTCTCGTGGGGGCAGATGATGGACGACGCCCAGGCGTACTACTCGCGGTCGCCCCACCTTGTGATCCTGCCTGGCGTGTTCCTGTCTGTTGCCGTCGCAGGCTTTTTGCTACTCGGCGACGCGATTGCACACGGATCCGCATCGCCAGAACAACCGTGATGTGCGCTTTTTTCTTAGAGCGAGAGCACCAGCCGCATCCCCTCGTCGACCTTTTGCATCAATGGAAAAGGAACCCGGCCGGCGCGATTGACCAGGTCGCTCTTATCGACGGTGATGAGTTGGCTCACGTTCACGACTGAGTCGCGAGGCAGGCCGGTTTCTTCGGCCCTCAAAATCACGTTTCCAGGCGCTGTCGCGAGAGAAAGGTTGGATGTTATTGCGGCAACCACCACGGTCGCGATCTGCGACTGGTTGAAAGCGTGGGCTTGCAGGACGAGCACCGGGCGACCATCCGCCCACCAAACCTCACCCCGTTCGGCTACCACGTCTCGCCGATTGCGTCTCGCTGCGCTTCGAGCAGTTGCGGGTTGAGCGCAGAGGGCTGTTCAACGTAGACAGCGTCAAGACGAGCGGTGATTTCCTCGTCGGATGGCGGGCCGAGGTAAGCCTCCAACGCCCGCACATAGAGCTCGCTGCGCGAGATGCCCAGACGGCGCGCGACCACGTCGGCCCTGCGGAATGTGGCCTCAGGAAGAGAAATTGCGGTCTTCATGGAAATCACTATAACCATGTCATACCCCCGTGATAGCATGGGTACATGAGTTCTCAAGTGCCGACCACTCAGGAGATCGCCGGAATGCTGCCCGCCGACCTTGAGGCGTTGGCGCGCACGCTCGACGGCGAGCGGCGCCGGGTCGAGGCGGCCCTCGCGACTTTGGTCAATCGGGTCGACGCGGCGAATGCGTTTACCGGCGATGGTCATCGTTCGGTGAAGGCGTGGGGCCGGGCAACGTGCAATTGGTCGGGCTCGGAGGCGGCACGGTTCGTGAAGGCCGGTCGAATGCTTGCTCGCTTCGACTCCGCGGCGACCGCAGCTGCGAACGGCGAGTTGGGTGTCGCGCAGATGCATGCGCTCGCGGCTGTTGTCGGCAACCCGCGAGTCGTCGAGCATCTCGCTGCGTCAGAGGAACTGTTCGTGTCGCAGGCGATGGTGCTCGACTACGACGACTACGTCACGATGCTCGCCCACTGGGAAGCGCTCGCCGATGCTGAGGGCGCGCACGCCGACCACGAACGCGCGCACCGCGACCGCAACGCACACATGTCGATCGTCGGCGAACGGTTCTACTTCGATGCCAACGGTGGCGCCGCGTCCGCTGTCGAGATGATGGAGGTGTTCGAGCAGTTCTGTCGCAGCGAATGGCTCGCCGACTGGGAAGCCGGTGTCGCGGTGCACGGCGAGGCAATGGTCCCGAGCCTGATGGAACGCACCGACGCGCAACGCCGCTACGACGCCTTCAAGGCAATGGTCGGTGCCGCCGCCGTGTCAGGTCAGTCACCGACCGGTGTGCCAGTGGTCAACCTGGTCGTCGGCTACGAACTGTTCGAACACCACCTGCGACGCGCGCTCGGCGAACACCCGCAACCACTCGACCCCACCAACCCCGCGCACCGATGCGAAACCGCCGACGGCGTGATCATCGACCCCAACGACATGCTCGTCGCTGCCGCGCTCGGTCAAGTGCGTCGAATCGTTCTCGACTCAGCGGGCGTTGTCGTTGATGTTGGCCGCAAGCAACGGCTGTTCACCGGCCCGTTACGCGATGCAGTGATGATGATCAGCCATCGATGTATCTGGCCGGGTTGCTATCGCCCGGCGTCTCAGTGCGAAGCCGACCATGCACTTCCCTTCGCGCACGCCGGCCCCACCGCGGCGCATAACGGAAACCCTGCTTGTGGGCACCACAACCGATGGAAGTCGCGCGGTTATCGAACCCGGCGCGACTCCAACGGACAATGGCATCACTTCCGACCCGATGGAACCGAGATCGGTTGGCGGGCGGCGGCGTGATCTCGACCGAGAATGGGAATTGGATGGTAAATTCCCATGCATGCGTATCACTATGGACCGGGTGGGCCGAATCGTGATTCCGAAGGGCTTGCGAGATCAGTTGGGTCTGCAGCCCGATGACGAACTCGACGCGTCAATCGACGGACACGCGATTCGGCTTGAGCCGCGCCGAGCGACCGGCCGAGTCGTCGTCGAGGTGGACGGTATTGCCGTGCTGCGCGCAGTCGACGGCGCGACCTTGACCGATCGCATGGTGCGCGACCTTCGCGACGCCGATCAGCGCTGAGCATGAAGCGGGTTCTCTACGCGGCTGACACGAGCGTGGCAATAGCCGCGCTCGACCAAACTCACGAGGCGCATGCTCCGACGCTGGCAGCAATAGGTCGCTGTCGGCCAGCGTTAGCTGGCCATGCATGCTGGGAGACGTTCTCCGTGCTCACCCGGCTGCCCGGCGCATTGCGCGTAACACCAGCGGTTGCGCACGACGTGCTGCGACGTTCGTTCCCCGACGCGTGCTGGCTTGGCGCAGCTGAGCAGGCCGTGCTCTTCGATCGCCTGCCAACACTCGGTATTACCGGCGGGGCCATATACGACGCCCTGGTCGGAGCGGCCGCGCTCGCCGCACACCGCCGTCTGCTCAGTCGCGATCGACGTGCAGATCGCACCTATTCACTACTAGGCGTCGACGTCGAATTCGTCGACTAGTC
>JAYVVU010000185.1:0-4658 GCA_043786755.1 Actinomycetota bacterium | reverse complement strand
TGTCTGTCGAGTGTTTAGTGCCCGTGTGCAGGCAGGAAACACTCGCCAGGCACGAAACACTCGACACTCGAACCGGAAAACGAAGAAGGCCCCGGGCTTGCGCCCGGGGCCTTCTTGCTTAACTACTAAACGAAACTGGAATCACGCACCGGCGTTGAAGTTGTCGCCGAGCGCGTTACCCGTGTTGCCGTCGCAGCCGTAGACGTTCTTGTTGGCCGGGCCAATGCCCTTTTCCACCATCGTCTTGAGGATGCGGCTGCCTTCGTCGAAGGTGATCAGGATGATTGCGTCCGGATCAGCAGCGACAATGGCGTCAACTTCTGCGTCGAAGCCAGCAGCTGCCGGGTCATAAACCACGGAGCCGAGAACCTCAACACCACCGGCGACCAACGCAGCCTCGACAACGCCCTGCAGGCTGGTGCCATAGGCATCGTCGAGCACCAAGAGGTACGCCGATGAGTTGCCGTCGTCGATGACGAGCTGGGCGATGACGTTGCCCTGCAGGTCGTCCGGCGGCGCGTTACGGAAGTAGAGGCTGTGGTCGGGATAGTCGACCAGCTTCAGCGACGTGTTGGCCGGCGAGAACTGCACGATGCCTGCTGCAGTGATCTTGTCGATCACGGTCAGCGTCACTGAGGAGGAGGCGGCGCCGATGATGGCGTCGACACCTTCCGAGATGAGGCGGTCGGCAGTCTGGCTTGCGATGTCGGTCGTGGTGTCACCAGAGTCGCCAGGCGAGAACGTGACCGGGTTACCGAGCACGCCACCAGCGTCGTTGATTTCCTGGACGGCCAGTTCAGCACCAGCGAATTCCGGCGGTGCGAGGAATGCCAGCGAACCGGTCTGCGGCAGCAGGCCACCGAATGCGAGAACGCCATCGCCTTCGCGCACGACATCGGTCGTGGTGAGCGGCTTGGCAGCGGACTCGGGAGCCGATGCGCCGACGTAAGTCGTCAACGAATCGTCGATGTGGTTGCCCTCACCGAACGTGTAAATGCCATAGCTCGCCTCGAGGGGCTCGCCGTTGCCATTCATCGTGATCGGACCAGAGACACCGTCATAGTCCGGGTCGCCACCAGCGGTGATGATCGCGAGGCAGTCCACGAACGTCGTGCACTTCTCGCCGTCCTTGGTGATGCCAACGATGTGATCGGCCAGGGCCGAACCGTCGGTGCCAGCCTCAGATGCGGCGAGAGCAATGATGATGATTGCGTCGTATGTCTCGGGGCCGTAGCTGTAGGTGTCGTTGAGACCAGCCGAACCGGTGGGCGTTGCGTCCATCCGGGCCTTGAACTCATCGCTGATCGGAAGCGCCGGTGTGGTGCCCTTGAAGCCAGCGAGCTCGCTGCCAGCGGCCGGAGGTGCGTCGGTCACTGGTGTGGTGTCAATCGGCGTGGTGTCGGCGACAGTGGTGGGCGCAACCGAGTCGGTTGAGTCCTTCTTGTCGTCGCCGCAGGACGCGGCCACAAGGGCCAGTCCTACGAGCAGCGCGCCTACTTGGCGCACGCGGGATTTCTGCATTTGGGTTTCTCCCCCTAGGAGTCCGGTACCGCGAACTGCGGCCCGGTGGTTACGAAGGGCCTAGCTTAGGCGCTCTTAATGGGCGGTCACAAGCAGGAGCGGTAGGAAAAGCCGCTGTTCGCATGACGTTCATGTGTCGTGCCTGTGCTGTGCCTGTGCCGTGGTGAGGCCGCTACGGTGCAGTCGTTGAGCGACGACCCGTTTGCCACGCTCGGGCTTGCAACCGATGCCAGCGCCGCCGAAATCACCGCTGCCCGCCGACGACTGGCCCGCTCAGTACACCCCGATCACGGGGGCGACCTAGCCGGCATGCAGGCACTCAACGCCGCCCACGATGAGGCTTTGCGGCGGCACTATGCGGCCCCGCACATCGCGCCGGTGGAACAGCCGGCAAGTCAATCGGCACCGCAACGGTCGTCGCAGCGGGTGCAACACGACTCACCATCGTTCGTTGTCGATAATGCACCGCAGATCGCGCATGAAGCCCTGCTGGTGGTGGCGTCGTCGATCGGCGAAGTGATTGTCGCCAACGCGCCGTACATGATTGAGTGCCTCCTTGATGAGCCGTTCCGTTGTTGGTGCCGCCTCGACCTGGTGCCCGAGGGTGACGCGACTGCTGTTGGATTGATTATCGAGCGCTACGACAACGAACCAGCACCGGACATCGACGCCGTGCGCGACGAGTGGGTAGCGAATCTCAATCAGTTGTGAGAATGCGCTGCCTTCGTCAGTCGATCCCGGATGGCGTAACCCAATCCGGCTGCACGCGGCAAGACGGCGACCACGACGTTCACGCCGCGCTCATCGGCCGCGCGCAGGTCTGCGTACAGCGACCGCGCATAACCCGCCAGGTCATTCGGATGATCAAGTATCCAACTGCCGGCGTACTCCGCGGCGATCGCGGTCGCGTCGGCGTGTGAATCTGCAAGCAACACGCGTGCGTGCGGCGCGTAATGAGCGGCGAGCATTCCCGGCGCACGACTTGGACCCTCCAGATCCGCGAGTTCGGCGCCGAGCAGATCGCGGATCTCGTCAGGTGCGATTCCTCCCGGGCGCAGAATCTGTGGTGGCGTCACCGTGCAGTCGACAATCGTGCTCTCCACGCCGACGGGGCACGCGCCGCCATCAAGCACATAGTCGACGAGATCGCCGAGGTCGCTGCGCACATGAGCGGCCGTGGTGGGGCTGACGCGACCGAACCGATTGGCCGACGGTGCAGCGAGGCCGCCGCCGAAGCGAGTCAGCAACTCGGTGGTCACGGGGTGGGCAGGCACGCGCACGCCAACGGTGTCGCGTCCGCCGGTCACCGCCGACAGGACATGGGTGGCCTTAGGCACCAGCAACGTCAGCGGACCCGGCCAACACGTCGCTGCCAGCCGCGCGGCGACCGGTGAGATCTCGCGTGCCCAGTCAGCGAGTTGCTCGCCAGTTGCGATGTGGACGATCAGTGGGTGATCGACGGGTCGCCCCTTGACCTCAAAGACGCGTGCGATGGCCGTCGCGTTACTCGCATCGGCGGCGAGGCCGTAGACAGTCTCGGTCGGAATCGCCACTAAGCCGCCATTGCGCAGCACCTCCAATGCACGATCGACCGGGCTCATGCTGGCAAGAGCACCCGTGGCGTCACGGCGTCACGGTAGCGTTGAGCGGCCGTTTGAGTAGGACAGGGAGAAATACGAGCGATGCGATTTCTAGGTAGCACGCCTCCGTACGACCTGACCTACAGCGACGTCTTCATGGTGCCGAGCCTGAACGACGTGCGTTCGCGCTTCGACGTCGACCTCACTACCCCCGACGGTTTGGGCACGACGATCCCTGTCGTTGTTGCGAACATGACCGCAGTCGCCGGCCGACGCATGGCCGAAACGGTCGCGCGTCGCGGTGGACTCACCGTGTTGCCCCAGGACATCCCGCTCGATGTGCTCGAGGGCGTCATCGATTACGTCAAGACTCGCCACCTCGTCTACGACACGCCGATCACGCTCGTTGCGACGAACACCGTCGGCGACGCGCTCGGACTGATCCACAAGCGTGCACACGGCGCGGTGATCATCATCGACGAGAACGGTCGCCCGGAAGGGATCTTCACCGAGCACGATGCCGCTGGTTTCGATCGCTTCACACAGTTGAAGAACGTGATGAGCCGCGATCTCGTCGCGCTCGAAGCCGGTACCGCGCCGGCAGAGGTGTACGAGCGACTCAGTGGCCAACGGCTGTCCGTGGCACCAGTCGTCGATGGCGATGGCCGCTTGATCGGTTGCGCGACGCGCACCGGCGCGTTGCGCAGCACCATCTATCGCCCAGCAGTCGATGCGCAGAATCGCCTGATGGTCGCTGCCGCGGTGGGCATCAGTGGCGACCCGGCAACCAAGGCGAAAGCGTTGCTGAGCTTCGGCGCTGATGTCTTGGTCATCGATACCGCGCACGGCCACCAGACGCGCACCTTGCGTGCGATCGAGGAAGTGCGCGCTAGCGCGCCTGACGTACCGATCGTTGCTGGCAACGTGGTCACGCAAGAAGGCACCCGCGCGTTGATCAGCGCTGGCGCCGACATCATCAAGGTCGGTGTTGGGCCGGGCGCGATGTGCACGACACGCATGATGACTGGTGTCGGCCGCCCGCAGTTCAGCGCAGTCCACGACTGTGCTGCTGAGGCTGCCAAGCACGGCAAGGTGATTTGGGCCGACGGTGGCGTGCGCCACCCCCGCGACGTTGCGCTCGCGCTCGCGGCTGGCGCAGCAAACGTGATGTTCGGTTCGTGGTTGGCGGGCACGTACGAGAGCGCCGCCGACACACTGCGCGCCCCCGACGGTCGGCTCTACAAGGAGAGCTTCGGGATGGCGAGCAACCGCGCGGTCAAGAGTCGCAACCGCAGCGAGACCGCGTTCGAACTTGCCCGCAAGGAGCTGTTTGAGGAAGGAATCAGCACGTCGCGCATGTATCTCGATGCCGACCGACCGGGTGTCGAGGACATCATCGACGACATCGTCTCCGGAGTTCGTTCGGCATGCACGTACGCCGGAGCCGCAACGATCCCGCAGTTCGCTGACCGCGCCGTGATTGGCGTGCAGAGCGCAGCCGGCTACAGCGAAGGCTTGCCACAGGGAACGAACTGGTAGGCGAGCGCTCAGTGAGGG